>NZ_JBHTSL010000047.1:28087-45066 GCF_042795115.1 Arthrobacter sp. NPDC056493
GGGGTTTTTTTTTTTTTATACGCCCGTGGGCCGGGGGCGGTGGTTGGGTGGTTGGGGGGGGGGTGGGCCCCATCCCCCCGGCGGCGGCGCCCCCCTACGCCGTTAAGCCGACGACGCGTGCGGCCTTCCCGGCTAGGCTCGGACGTATGCAGCGCCGATTCCGGGGACCGCCCACAGCAGCCATCGTGGTTGCCGTGGCCATCTTCGAGGTGGTAGGCACCGTGTTCGCCTCCGCCCGCCAGCCGGACCACCGGCCGCTGGATGCCCTCGCGGTCGTCCTGCTGCTGGCTGGACCGGCCTCCCTGTCCCTGCGGCGCCGCGCCCCGCTGGTGATGCTTCCGGCCGCGGGGGCGTCCGTCGGGGCGTATCTGGCCGTTGGCTACGCGTGGGGTCCGGTGTTCCTGTCGCTGGCGCTGGCGATCGTGCTCTCCGCCGCGGCCGGGAAGCGCTGGCAGACCTGGGCCGTGGCCGGTGCCTGTGCAGCCGTGCTGGTGGCCGGCGCGGCGGTCAGCGGCGACGAGTTCGCCCTGGTCCGGGCCTTCGCCGGCACCTCGTGGCTGGCCATTCTCGTGCTGATGGGGGAGGGCGTGCGGCTGCGTACCGAGCGGGTGGCGGAACGGCACCGCCAGCACGAGGCCCGCGAGCAGGCGGCCCGCGACGAGTACCGGCTGGCCCTCGCCCGGGACATCCACGACGTCGTTGCGCATTCCCTGTCGCTCATTAACGTCCGAGCTTCCGTGGCGCTGCACCTCGGAGAGAGGGACCCTGACCAGTTCCGCCCCGCGCTGGAAGCCATCAAGGCAGCGAGCAAGGATTCGCTGGCCGAGATCCGCCAGCTCCTGGGCGTGCTCCGCGAGGACGCCCCGCTGAGCCCCGCGCCCCCTCCGCGGCTGGACAGGGTTCCGGGGCTCGCCGATGACGCCCGCCGGGCGGGGCTCGAGGTCAGCCTGACCCTGCCGGAGGCAGCCAGCGTGCAGCAGCTTCCGGATGCCGTCCAGGAAGCTGCGTACCGGATCGTCCAGGAAGCCCTGACCAACGTGGTGCGGCATTCCGGCGCCCGGAAGGCCGCCGTCGTCCTTGCCCTGGAGGGTACGACGGCGGTGGGGAACCCCGGAGGACAGCTCACCGTGACCGTTGACGACGACGGCGCCGGGGCCGCCGGAGTGCCGGAAGGCAACGGGGTGACGGGGATGCGGGAGAGGACGGTCGCCGTGGGCGGTTCGCTGAACCTTACTCCGCTGCGTCCGGGCTGGCGTGTGCGGGCCGTGATGCCGGTGGCCCCGCGGCTGGCCGGACCAGTCCCCGGAGCAGACCGGGAGGCGCGGTGATCCGCATCCTGCTGGCCGACGACCAGACACTCATCCGCGCCGGCTTCCGTGCCCTCCTGAACGCAGAACCGGACATGGAGGTGGTGGCCGAGTGCGGAACCGGCCAAGACGCCGTCCGCCTCGCGGTCCGGGAGCGCCCCGACGTGGTGCTGATGGACATCCGGATGCCCGGGACGGACGGGCTGGAGGCCACCCGGAAAATCATGGCGGACCAAGGCCTAGCCGGCACTCGCATCATCATCCTCACCACCTTCGAACTGGACGAATACATCGCTGAGGCGGTGCGCGCCGGGGCGGCAGGGTTCCTGGTGAAGGACACCGAACCCGAGGAGCTGCTCCGCGCCGTCCGGGTGGTCTACGACGGCGACGCGCTGCTCTCGCCTTCCGTCACCCGGCGCATCATGGCCCAGCTGGCCCTGCAGTCCCGGGCGACGGCGGCTCCGGTGCCGCTGGAGAACATCACCGAGCGTGAGCGTGAAGTCCTGGGTCTCGTGGGCGAGGGCCTGAACAACGCGGAGATCGCGGAGCGGCTGGTGATCACGCCCCTCACGGCGAAGACACACGTCTCGCGCATCATGACCAAGCTGCTGGTCCGCGACCGCGCACAGCTGGTGGTGCTGGCCTACGAATCGGGCCTCGTGCGGCCCGGCTGGGCCGGCTAGGGCAGCAGATCCGGCTGGGGCGGCAGCAATGGCCCTAACCCGACGCTCTCTGACATCCTGCCGATTCCTCGGCGATCCTCTTTCACTAGGTACGACCGCAGTGTGGTCAGGCCGGCAGGGAGTGAGAGAGGGTCTGACTTCAGCGGCAGGGGCCGGACTCCCGGCGGAGTACGCGGGGCACCCAAGGTGACTCCCGGCGTCGGATGACCCGCCGCCGTCGGACGGCCAGACTCGAAACAGAGCCGAAGGACGGCCCTTACCGAGATTTTGGGAGCATGACATGACTTCATCCCTAGCCGCCACTTTCGCGGTCCAGTCCGCGCAGTTGCTGACCGATCCCGTAGCCCACGGCCCGTGGGGCACAGGATTCTCGCCATGGTTCCTGCTGTTCCCGCTGTTCTGGATCCTGGTGATCGGACTGTTCATCTTCATTGCCCGGCGTACCTGGCGCAGGAACCACGAGTGGGCCACGGCCCGCGGCGGCGAAAGCGTCCTGCGTGAGCGCTACGCGCGCGGCGAGATCGACGAGACCGAGTACCGCCAGCGCCTGGAGGTCCTGCGGGGGGACTCGCAGGGGAACTCTCGAGGGAACCGCAGGTAACGCCAACCGCAACGCGAGGTCAGATATCGCCCTCGACATCGGGCTAAAAGTGACCCCGCGTTGCTGTTCGGGGTTTTTGAGACTTAGCTATTCCTTTGGCCTGCGCCGCGTACTAGCGTGGTGGGGTGCCCGAACTCCATTCCGCCGAAGGAACGTCCAAGAAGCCTGTGCCCGCTAACGAGACAGGGCCCGAGAAAGAAACAGGGCCCGAGAAAGAAACAGGGCCCACCCCGCCGCGGTACGTGATTACCGCCGAGAACCTGACCAAGACCTACGGCGACGTCACCGCCGTCGACGGCATTTCCTTCAGCGTTCCGGCAGGGGAGTCCTTCGGACTGCTCGGGCCCAACGGCGCCGGGAAATCCACCACCATGAAAATGATCGGCGGAGTGTCCCAGCGGACCTCCGGAAACCTGACCATCATGGGGCTGGACCCCGAGCAGAACGGACCCGAGGTGCGCGCGCACCTGGGCGTGGTGCCGCAGCAGGACAACCTGGACGAGGAACTCAAGGTCCGGGACAACCTGCTGGTCTACGGCCGCTACTTCGGGCTGCCCATGAGCTACCTCAGGCCCAAGGCGGACGAGCTGCTCGAATTCGCACAGCTGACGGACAAGGCCAAGTCCAAGGTGGATGCCCTGTCCGGCGGCATGAAGCGCCGCCTCACCATCGCGCGCTCGCTCATCAACGAGCCCCGCATCCTGCTGCTCGACGAGCCCACCACCGGACTGGACCCGCAGGCGCGGCACATCCTGTGGGACCGGCTGTTCCGTTTGAAGGAGCAGGGCGTCACGCTGATCCTCACCACCCACTACATGGATGAGGCCGAGCAGCTCTGCGACCGGCTGATCGTGGTGGACAAGGGCCGGATTATGGCGGAGGGCTCGCCGGCATCGCTCATCAGGGACTACTCCACCCGCGAAGTCCTGGAACTGCGGTTCGGTTCCGAGCGCAACGCCAGCATCGGCGCCGAGCTCGAGGGCATCGGCGAACGCCTGGAGACGCTCCCGGACCGGGTGCTCATCTACACGCACGACGGCGAGGCGGCATTGGAGGAAGTCTCCGCGCGCGGACTGCGCCCACTCACCTCGCTGGTGCGCAGGTCTTCGCTGGAGGACGTGTTCCTCCGGCTTACCGGCAGGAGCCTCGTTGACTGAGCCGTCGCCTGCTGTCCCGGCCAGCGGGCGTGCCGGCGGCGACGCCCCCGGGCCCACCGCCGTCGGGAATCCACCGGAAAGCACGACGGCGGGACTCGCCTTGCGCGCCCACCCTCCCGAGGTGTCGGCTGCCAAGGCGCGGCGCTGGGGCGCCTTCTACTACGCAGAGCAGGTCCTGCGCGTCATGAAGGGCTACGGCTGGTCCATCTTCCTGTACAGCGTGGGCCAGCCGGCGGCGTACCTGTTCGCGATGGGCGTCGGCCTGGCAACGCTGGTGGACACCAACAGTGCCTCCGCGTTCGGCGGGGTCAGTTACATCGCCTTCATCGCGCCGGCACTGCTCGTCTCCGCCGCGGTCATGACCGCAGCCAACGAATTCACATTCCCGGTGATGGACGGCTTCAAATGGCGCCGCGTCTACTACGGCCCGCACGCCTCCCCGCTGACCCCGGAACAGATCGCGGCCGGCCAGATCGTCGCGGTGACCCTGCGGTTCCTGCTGCAGTCCGTCATCTACTTCGTCATCGTGGCCATGTTCGGCGCATCACCGAGCAGCTGGGGCTGGGGCTCGGTGCTGGTGGCAACTCTGGCCGGGCTCTCGTTCGGCCTGCCGCTCATGGCGTACGCGGCCTCTGTCAAGGAGGACAAAGGCCAGTTCGCCATGGTGATGCGGTTCATCGTCATGCCGCTGTTCCTGTTCTCCGGCACGTTCTTCCCACTGGACACACTGCCCGTGCTGGTCCGCTGGATCGGCTGGATCTCGCCCATCTGGCACGGCACGGAGCTGGGCCGGGTGATGACCTTCGGCTACGACGAATCCCCGGTGCTGACCATCATCCATGTCGTGTTCCTGCTGGCCCTGGCCTGGTTCGGCTGGGTCCTCACCAAGCGCCAATTCGTCAGGAGGATGGGGCAGTGACAGTCCTGACCCAGGGCCACGCCGTCACGGAGGAAGCCCGGAACCGGCGCTTCGGCCCGCTGTACTCACGGAACGCGCGCGCGGTGATCGGGCGCGGGCTGATGGCCACCAAGAGCAGCAACTGGCTGGTCATGCTGTCCGGGTTCTTCGAGCCGGTGCTGTTCCTGATTTCCATGGGTGTCGGCATGGGCGCCGTGGTGGGCTCCGTCTCCGGTCCGGGCGGCCAGGAGATCAGCTACGCAGCGTACATCGCACCGGCGCTGCTGGCGGTCTCGGCCATGAACGGGGCGGTGTACGACTCCACCTGGAATGTCTTCTTCAAGATGAACTTCGCCAAGCTCTACCAGGGGATGCTGTACACCTCCTTGGGGCCCCTTGACGTGGCCATCGGCGAGATCTTCCTGGCCCTGCTGCGCGGCCTGCTGTACGCCACCGGGTTCACGGCGGTCATGGGGCTGATGGGGCTCATCACAACCCCGTGGGCGCTGCTGATGATTCCGGCCTCCGTGCTGATCGCGTTCGGGTTCGCCAGCTTCGGCATGGGCATCACGAGCTTCATGAAGACCTTCCAGCAGATGGACTGGGTGAACTTCATCATGCTGCCGATGTTCCTCTTCAGCGCCACCTTCTATCCGCTGAGCGTCTACCCCGAGTACATCCAGTGGCTGATCCAGGCCATGCCGCTGTGGCACGGGGTGGAGCTTCTGCGGCAGATCAGCGCCGCCTCCTTCACACCGGCCACTGCCATCCACGTGGGCTACTACCTGGTCATGATCGTGCTGGGCCTCATGCTCACCACGGGCAGGCTGCGGAGCCTGTTCCTGAAGTAGGTGCTGTTCGCCACCGGCGGGTGTTCGCCGCCGGTGGAAGCGTCCTGGGGCGCCCCCGGGATTTGAGAGAATGGCTTCATGCAATCTCTGGGCAGCTCCAAGTCGTCATCCACCCCGGGCCGGGGCGGATTCTCCATGTTCCGCATCAGCGGTCCGGGCCTGCTGGTCCTGGTCACCGCCTTCCTGGTGGCCGTGATCTTCGCCGCCAACCAGAACGACGTCGTCGGCTGGGTTGTCGCGGTCATCGCGCTGTTCTGGCTGGCGCTAGCCTCCTTCGTGGTTTTCAGCATCCAGCGGGCGGCCAAGAAGGCCGGCGCCAAGATCAATGAGGCGCACAACGCGTTCAACGCCGCCACCGGCCGCGCGCCTTCCACCGCCTCGGCCGACCACGGCGGAACCCGCCTGGTGCGCGAACGCAGTGAAGCGGAGGAACTCCGGGACATGAAGCTGGACCACTCCTTCAAGATCGTGCAGGTGCAGGTGCGCGTGGTGGAGCAGGAGCGTGCCAAGGGTGCAGCCGCGGACCAGGACACCATCCGCCGCGCCCTCGAGACCATCGAGATCACCGCCACCAACGCCCGTGACATGATCAAGTCCTCCGGCGGCTCCGGCGAGCCCGTGGCCGGAACCATCATCGACTAGAGTGGAACGGGTGAGCTCGGCATTGAAGAAGGACCACCTTCGCATCGCAACAGTCAACGTCAACGGCCTCCGCGCTGCCTACAAAAAGGGCATGGCCGAGTGGCTCGCGACCCGCGAAGTGGACATCCTGACCCTGCAGGAAGTGCGCGCGCCTGACGCCATTGTCCGCCAGCTCATCGGCGAAGGGTGGCACATCCTGCACGCCGAAGCCGAGGCCAAGGGCCGCGCCGGCGTGGCCATCGCCTCCCGCGAGGAGCCCCTCGTCACCCGCGACCACATTGGCGACGACTACTTCGCCACGGCCGGCCGTTGGGTGGAGGCGGATTTCCGGGTCCGCGACGCCGAAGGCAACGCGTCGCAGCTGACCGTCGTGAGCGCCTACGTGCACTCCGGCGAGGCCGGCACCCCCAAGCAGGAGGACAAGTACCGCTTCCTGGATGTCATGAGCACCCGTCTGCCCGAGCTCACCAAACACAGCGACCACGCCCTGGTCACCGGTGACCTGAACGTGGGCCACAGCGAGCTGGACATCAAGAACTGGAAGGGCAACGTCAAGCGTGCCGGCTTCCTGCCGGAGGAGCGCGCCTACTTTGACCGCTTCTTCGGTGCGGAGATCGGCTGGAAGGATGTTCACAGGGGCCTGGCGGGCAGCGTCAACGGCCCCTACACCTGGTGGTCTCAGCGCGGCCAGGCCTTCGACAACGACACCGGCTGGCGCATCGACTACCACCTGGCCACCCCCGCCCTCGCGGCCGCCGCAGTGCAGGCCGTCGTGGACCGGGCGCCGTCGTGGGACACCCGCTTCTCTGACCATGCCCCGCTGGTAGTGGACTACCGGCTCTAGTTCCAAAGGCTCCGACGAATGACCTCCACTTCCACCGTGACCGACGCAGCTGCGCAGCCCGAAGCAGCCAACGGAACCCAGCCGGCCGCCGGTATCCGGCACCGCATCCTGTCCGGCATGCAGCCCTCCGCCGATTCCCTGCACCTTGGCAACTATCTTGGCGCCCTCGTGAACTGGGTGCGGATGCAGGATGAGTACGACGCAATCTTCTTTATCCCGGACCTGCACGCCATCACCGTTCCGCAGGACCCGGCCGAGCTGGCCCGGCGGACGCGGGTCACGGCGGCGCAGTACATCGCCGGGGGCGTGGACGTGGACAAGTGCACGCTGTTCGTCCAGTCCCAGGTGCCCGAACACGCCCAGCTGGCCTGGGTGCTGAACTGCATCACGGGCTTCGGCGAAGCGTCCCGCATGACGCAGTTCAAGGACAAGGCCCACAAGCAGGGCTCCGAGCACGCCAGCGTTGGTCTGTTCACCTACCCGATCCTGCAGGCCGCGGACATCCTGCTCTACCAGCCGCACGGCGTCCCCGTCGGCGAGGACCAGCGCCAGCACGTCGAGCTCAGCCGCGACCTCGCTGCACGCTTCAACACCCGCTTCGGCGAGACCTTTACCGTGCCCAAGCCCTTCATCCAGAAGGAGTCGGCGAAGATCTACGACCTGCAGAACCCCACCGCCAAGATGTCCAAGTCCGCGGAATCACCCGCCGGCCTGATCAATCTGCTCGACGAGCCCAAGGTCACGGCCAAGCGGATCAAGTCGGCGGTCACGGACACTGAGACGGAGATCCGCTTCGACCGGGAAACCAAGCCCGGCGTGTCCAACCTGCTGACAATCTACTCGGCCATCACCGGGAAGTCTGTGGACGCCCTCGTTGGCGAATACCAGGGCAAGATGTACGGCCACCTCAAGGTGGACCTCGCCGAAGTGGTGACCGAGCGGCTGACGCCGATCCGGGACCGGGCCAACGAACTGCTGGCGGACCCGGCGGAGCTGGACCGGCTGCTGGCCCACGGCGCCGACAAGGCCCGCGCAATCGCCTCCACCACCCTCCAGGACGTCTACGCCAAGACTGGCTTCCTGCCGTATGCCGGAGCCCGCTAGCGAAATGCCGGCCCCCAAGCCCGCCAACAGCGGAGTCAGCGACGGAATGAGCCTCGGGGTTATTCTGGGCTTTCCGCCTGAAATCGCCGAGGAACTCCAGCGGTGGCGGGCATCTTTCGGGGACCCCATGGCCACCGTCATTCCGGCTCACATCACCCTCGTCACCACCACGCCCACGCATGACTGGGAAGCTGCCCGCGACCACGTGCGCGAGGTGGCCCGGACGCAGGTCCCGTTCATGGTGACCATCTGCGGAACGGGGTCCTTCCGGCCCGTTTCCCCGGTAGTGTTCATCAACGTGGAGGACGGCTTCCAGGAATGCGTCGACCTGCACGAAAAGCTACAGACCGGACCGCTCGAACGTGAGCTGCCGTTTGCCTACCATCCCCATGTGACCATCGCCCACGACGTCGCACCGGAAAGCCTCGATGAGGCCGAAACGGTGCTGAAGGACTACAGGGCAACCTTCCCGGTGGTTAGCATGGGACTCTACGAGCACGACACCGATGGTATTTGGCAGCTACGGGAAGAGCTTGACTTTGGTACCGAACCAGACGATGAACGGGACGCCCTCCGAGCAACAAACGCCGACGGAGCCACCGCTCCCCACTGAGCGTGCGAAGTTGAAGCTTGAGGTCATCCGCAAGCAGGTGGTGTGGGGCAAGGCCCGCCGGTCCGGCCAGGGGGCGTTGCCCCAGGTCATGGCCCTGGTCCAGTGGCTGCAGGCCAGGCTGAACGCCTTCCGCCCGATGCGGGCGTGGCAGCACTACACACGCCAGCACGGCCCGCTGATGAGCGCGGGCACCGGCTTCAACATGTTCTTCTCCATCACCGGCCTGCTGACCACCGGCTTCTCCATCGCGGGGCTGGCGCTCCGCGGCCAGCCTGCACTCCTGGACCGGATCGTTGCCAGCGTGGCCGAAAGTGCCCCGGGCCTGTTAAAGGTCGACGGCGGTGACGGGCTGGTGGATCCGAAGGACCTCCTGAACCCCGACGGTCTCGGCTGGACGGCAGTCATTGCCGCCATCGTCACCGTCATCACGTCCCTGGGCTGGATCGCCGGCCTGCGGGAGGGGCTCCGGGGAGTCATGATGCTCGGCCCGCTCAAGCTCAATCCCGTGATCATGAAACTGCACGACGCCGGAACACTGCTGCTGCTCGGCACCGCCCTGGTCATCAGCTCGGGTGCGTCCCTCGTGTTCGGCACCGCCGCGGGCTGGGCGATGGAGCAGCTCCGCCTGGACCCCGCCGTGGCAGGGCCGCTGGCGGCCCTGATCAAGATCGCCGTGCCGCTGGTCCTGAATTGGATCACCGCGCTCATCATGTTCCGCCTGGCCGGCGGGCTCAGGCTCTCCCGGCAGGCGCTGCTGGAAGGAACGATCCTCGCGGGGGTGGGCACCACAGTCCTGCAGGTCTTCAGCACCGAACTGCTGGCGGGCGCCGGACGCAACCCCATCCTGGCTCCCTTCGCCATCATCATCGGGCTGCTGATCTGGTTCAACCTGGTCAGCCAGGTCTATCTTGTTTCCGCGTCCTGGTCGGCCATCCGTGAGGAGGACCTGAAGGCCGCTCCGGCTGCCAAAACCGCCGGCTGGGGGTCACGCCAGGTGCAGCCCGGAAAGACGCCCGTGGAGCGGCACCACCCGGCGGAGCATCCGCGCCCCGTGGGCGTCAGCGTCCGGCGTCGAGGTATTGGTCGGCCCACGCCGCGATAATCTTCGCGGCCCGCGCCGCCTGCCCCTTGCCGGTCAGCAGGTGGTCGCTGCCCTCCAGCGAGACGAAGTTCCGCGGGTGGCGGGCGGTCTGGAAGATCGTGCTGGCGTTCTCGATGCCCACGGTGTTGTCCGTGGGGGAGTGCAGGACCATCAGGGGCTTGTGCAGCCGCCGGATGCAGTCCGTGAGGTCGGCGTTCTCGAGGTCCTCCACGAAGTGCCGACGGATCTCCACCCGCTTGCCGCCGAGGTCCACCTCGGCGCTGCCCTCGCTCAGGATCTTGTCCAGGGCCGCGTCGAAGACGTGCGCAACATGTTTGGGGGAGAAGGGCGCACCCACCGTGGCGACGGCATCGACCTCAGCGATTTCGGACGCGGCCGCAAGAACGGCGGCGCCGCCGAAGGAATGCCCCACCAGCAGCGAGATGGCACGGCCCTCCGCCCGCATGTACTCCGCCGCCCGGACCGTGTCCGCCACCTTGTGGCTGAAGGAGCCCGCGGACCACTGCCCGGCGGAGCCGCCGAGGCCCACGTTGTCGAAGCGGAGCATGCCGATCCCGTTGTCCGCCAGCGCCTTGCACATCCGGGACGCCGCGGGGCTGTCCTTGCCCAGCGTGAAGCCGTGCGAAAAGACGCCCCAGCCCTTCACCGGGCCTTCCGGCACATCGAGGATGCCGGACAACAGTTCGCCGGTGGTGCCTTCGAACGAAACTTTTTCGGAGCGGTGCATCTGTTCATTCCCTGGTGGTTGATACGAACGGCTTGGTTGGAGAAACAACGACGGCGCCGCCCACCGTACGTTTCCGCATGTGGTGAGCGACGCCGTCGTACTCTTTTGTCCGCTTAGAGCGGGCTCAGATCTTGCGGGCCAGAATGGCCTGCTTGACCTCTGCAATGGCCTGCGTGACCTGGATGCCGCGGGGGCATGCCTCGGAGCAGTTGAAGGTGGTGCGGCAGCGCCACACGCCTTCCTTGTCGTTGAGGATCTCCAGGCGCATGTCGCCGGCGTCGTCACGGGAGTCGAAGATGAAGCGGTGGGCGTTCACGATCGCTGCCGGGCCGAAGTACTGGCCGTCGGTCCAGAACACGGGGCAGGACGACGTGCACGCGGCGCACAGGATGCACTTGGTGGTGTCGTCGAAGCGCTCACGGTCCTCGGCGGACTGCAGGCGTTCCTTCGTGGGCTCGTGGCCCTTGTTGATGAGGAACGGCATGACTTCGCGGAAGGACTGGAAGAACGGCTCCATGTCCACAATCAGGTCCTTCTCCACCGGCAGGCCCTTGATGGGCTCAACGGTGATGGGCTTGGACGTGTCCAGGTCCTTCAGCAGGGTCTTGCAGGCGAGGCGGTTGCGGCCGTTGATGCGCATGGCATCGGAACCGCAGACGCCGTGGGCGCAGGAGCGGCGGAAGGAGACGCTGCCGTCCACTTCCCACTTGATCTTGTGCAGGGCGTCCAGCACGCGGTCCGTGCCGTACATGGTCAGCTTGAAGTCGTCCCAGCGGGCTTCGGCGGAAACCTCGGGGTCGTAGCGGCGGACGCGCAGGGTGATGTCGAACGTCGGGATTTCCCCGCCGCCGCCAACACCGGCGGGAAGTTCGATCTTGGAGGCTGGCTCAGCAAGTTCAGCGGACATATTAGTACTTCCTCACCATCGGCTCGTAGCGCGTAAAGACAACCGGCTTGGTGGCAAGCCGGACACCGGCGATTGCCTCCTCCGCGGAACCGTCGGCCGGTGCGTGGTCTTCTTTGTACGCCATGGAGTGCTTCATGAATTTTTCGTCGTCGCGGTCCGGGAAGTCCTCGCGGAAGTGGCCGCCGCGGGATTCCTCACGGTGCAGGGCCGCCACGGTCATGACCCGAGCCAGCTCCAGCAGGAAGCCGAGCTCCACGGCCTCGAGCAGGTCCAGGTTGAAGCGCTTGCCCTTGTCCTGGACGCTGATGCGCTGGTACCGCTCCTCGAAGGACTCGATGTCCTTCAGGACCTGGTTCAGCGTGTCTGCCGTGCGGAACACCTGCATGTTGGCGTCCATGGTGTCCTGCAGTTCCTTGCGGATCGCGGCGACCTTTTCGGTGCCGTTCGCGTTGCGGGCCACATCCAGCAGGCGGATGGTGAAGTCTTCCGGGTTCTCCGGCAGTTCCACGAAGTCAGCCGTCTTGGCGTACTCGGCGGCGGCAATGCCGGCGCGCTTGCCGAACACGTTGATGTCCAGCAGGGAGTTGGTGCCCAGACGGTTGGAGCCGTGCACGGACACGCAGGCCACCTCGCCGGCGGCGTAGAGGCCCGGAACCACGGTGTCGTTGTCCTGGAGGACCTCGGTTGTGATGTTCGTCGGGATGCCGCCCATGGCGTAGTGCGCCGTCGGGAAGACCGGGACCGGCTCCGTGTAGGGCTCGACGCCGAGGTAGGTGCGGGCAAACTCGGTAATGTCCGGCAGCTTGGCGTCGATGTGGGCCGGTTCAAGGTGCGTCAGGTCAAGGAGCACGTAATCCTTGTTCGGTCCGCAGCCGCGGCCTTCGCGGACCTCGTTGGCCATGGAGCGGGCCACGATGTCACGCGGGGCGAGGTCCTTAATCGTCGGGGCGTAGCGCTCCATGAAGCGTTCACCCTCGGAGTTACGGAGGATGGCGCCTTCACCGCGGGCGGCCTCGGACAGGAGGATGCCGAGGCCGGCGAGGCCGGTCGGGTGGAACTGGAAGAACTCCATGTCCTCCAGGGGGATGCCGCGGCGGAACGCGATGCCCATGCCGTCACCGGTCAGGGTGTGGGCATTCGAGGTGGTCTTGAAGACCTTGCCGGCGCCGCCGGAGGCGAACACCACGGACTTGGCCTGGAAGACGTGCAGCTCGCCGGAGGCGAGGTCGTAGGACACGACGCCGGCAACGCGCTTCTGCTTGAACGGCGTGCCGTCCTCGCGTACGGCGTCTTCCTCGACCGTCAGGAGGTCCAGGACGTAGTACTCGTTGTAGAACTCAACGTTGTGCTTGACGCAGTTTTGGTACAGGGTCTGGAGGATCATGTGGCCCGTGCGGTCTGCGGCGTAGCAGGCGCGGCGCACCGGAGCCTTGCCGTGGTCACGGGTGTGGCCGCCGAAGCGGCGCTGGTCGATGCGGCCCTCGGGCGTGCGGTTGAACGGCAGGCCCATCTTTTCGAGGTCCAGCACCGCGTCGATGGCCTCCTTGGCCATGACCTCGGCGGCGTCCTGGTCAACCAGGTAGTCGCCGCCCTTGATGGTGTCGAAGGTGTGCCATTCCCAGTTGTCTTCCTCGACATTGGCCAGGGCTGCACACATGCCGCCCTGCGCCGCACCCGTGTGGGAGCGGGTGGGGTACAGCTTGGTCAGTACTGCTGTTCGCGCACGCTGACCGGACTCGATCGCGGCGCGCATCCCGGCGCCACCGGCACCGACGATGACGACGTCGTACTTATGGACCTGCATACCAGACGCTCTTTCTCTCAAAATTCGCAATAAACAGCGGGCGGCCTGGGCCGTCTCCGCACAAAATTGCGGCCCGCCAATGGATGGCGGGCCGCCACGGGATGCTACGCGGGGCAGAAGCCGCCGGGCAGCTGGACGCCGTTGACAACCGGGCACGGGTTGAAGGTGAAGATCACCAGGGTGCCGAGGATGATGATGACGGCGGAGGCTGCGTAGAGGACCATCTTGAGCCAGAAGCGGGTGGAGTCCTTCTCTGCGTAGTCGTTGATGATGGTGCGGACACCGTTGGTGCCGTGCAGCATGGCGAGCCACAGCATGGCCAGGTCCCAGAACTGCCAGAACGGATCTGCCCACTTGCCGGCAACGAAGCCAAAGTCGATGGCGTGGATGCCTTCGCCCACCAAGAGGTTCACGATGAGGTGGCCGAAGATCAGCACAACCAGGACCACGCCGGAGAGGCGCATGAACAGCCAGGCCAGCATTTCGAAGTTGCCGCGAGAGTTGCCGTTGCGGCGGTACTTCGGGGCGATCTTGCCGGACTCGGGCTTGCCGCCGATCTGTCCGCTGCGCGGGGACTGGATCTCAGTTGCAGACATGGCTTAGTGACCTCCGAGCGCGAGGGACAGGTGGCGGATGGCGAAGGCGACCATGGTGACGACCCACAGGCCCAGCACCACCCACAGCATCTGGCGCTGGTACTTGGCGCCCTTCTTCCAGAAGTCGACGGCGATGATCCGCAGGCCGTTGAAGGCGTGGAACACGATCGCTGCGACCAGGCCCGTTTCACCCAGGGCCATCAGCGGGTTCTTGTAGGCACCGATCACGGCGGTGTAGGCCTCAGGCGACACCCTCACCAGTGAGGTGTCCAGCACATGGACCAACAAGAAGAAAAAGATCACTACACCAGTAATGCGGTGTCCAACCCAAGACCACATGCCTTCACGGCCGCGGTACAAGGTGCCAGCTGGTTTCGTCGGCACTGAATAAACCTCCCTGAACACAGCGGCGCTGGCGCGGGATCCACGCCGGGGGGAACGCCTGCTGCGAGAGCACTCGTAGCTCAGGCCTAAATCTAGGCTTCGCTCACAGCTTATTCAATTCAGGCGTTCCTTGCCCGCCACGTACTGTACGGATTTTCGGTTATTTTGAGACAAACACCACATCTGTTGCCACAGTATCCGCAGGCGGCCCGCCGGCGAAAGGCCGCCCTGAGGTGCGTCGGCTAAAGTAGGGCCTGATGAGTAACGACAAAGTGACAAGCCAGGATTCACCTCTCAGCCGTTTTATCGCTGTGATTCCTGCGGGCGGTGTGGGGACCCGCCTCTGGCCTCTGTCACGAGCAGCAGCTCCCAAATTCCTTCACGACCTGACCGGTTCGGGCAGCACGCTTCTGCGTGCCACCTACGACCGCCTTGAACCGCTGGCCGGCAACCGCGTCCTTGTTGTCACTGGCGTTGCGCACCGTGCCGCCGTCTGCCGCCAGCTGCCCGAGGTGCAGGACGGCGACCTCGTGCTCGAGAGCGAACCTAAGGACTCCGGTGCCGCGATCGGCCTGGCCGCAGCCATCCTGCACCAGCGCGATCCGGACGTCATCATGGGCTCCTTTGCCGCGGACCAGGTGATCAGCCCCGACGGTCTCTTCCAGGACGCCGTGCGGGAAGCCATCCACACCGCCGCGGCCGGCAAGATCGTGACCATCGGCATCAAGCCGACCCACCCGTCCACCGGTTTCGGCTACATCCGGTCCGGCAACTCGCTGCACATCCCCGGGGCGCCCAGCGCCCAGGCTGTGGTGGAGTTCGTGGAGAAACCGGACGAGGACGTCGCCCAGCAGTACGTGGACAGCGGCGAGTACGTCTGGAACGCCGGCATGTTCGTGGCGCCCGTTTCCCTCATGCTCAAGCACCTGGAAGCGAACCAGCCGGAGCTTTTCAACGGCCTGCAGGAAATCGCCCAGGCGTGGGACACGCCGCAGCGTGACGAAGTCACCGCGCGTGTCTGGCCCACCCTGCCCAAGATCGCTATCGACTATGCAGTCGCCGAGCCCGCAGCGGCAGCCGGGGACGTCGCCGTCGTACCCGGTTCCTTCCGTTGGGACGACGTCGGCGACTTCGCCTCCGTAGGCCGGCTGAACAGCGCCAAGGAAGTGGACGAGGTGACGGTCCTCGGCGAGGGCGCCCGCGTCTTCACCGAAAACGCCAGCGGCGTGGTGGTCTCGGACACCAAGCGTGTCATCGCCCTGATCGGCATCAAGGACGTCGTCATCGTGGATACCCCGGATGCGCTCCTGGTGACCACCAAGCAGCACTCGCAGCGGGTGAAGCAGGCGGTCGACGCCCTGAAGGCCAGCGGCGACACCGACGTCCTCTAGTTCTCGGGAAAGCAAACAGGCCGTAACGCGGAGAAGGCGATGCCGCTAATCTTTCCGGCCTCGCTACAGTTGAGGTGTGCGCAATTACACTACTGAAGCTGAGCCCACCGCCCTGGTGGGGCCGTGGCTGGAGCCCCTGCTGCCGGAACTGATCGATTTTCGCCGTGACCTGCATGCGCACCCCGAACTGTCCTTCAGGGAATTCCGGACGACGGACAAGCTGGCCGAGCGGCTCGAGGCTGCCGGCCTCGAGCCCCGCCGGCTCGAGGGCACCGGCCTGACCGTTGACATCGGCGAGGGCCCGATCGCCACCGCGCTGCGCGGTGACATCGATGCCCTCCCGATCATCGAGGAAACGGGGCTCCCGTTCGCCTCGAAGAACCACGGCGTCACGCACGCCTGCGGCCACGACGTGCACACCACCACCATGCTGGGCATCGCCCTGGTGCTGCACCGGATGCACCAGGAATCCCCGCTGGGCGGGACCGTGCGCATCATCTTCCAGCCCGCCGAGGAAACCATGCCCGGCGGAGCGCACTCCTGCATCGAGCAGGGAGTGCTGGAAGGCGTGCCCCGCATCCTGGCGCTGCACTGCGACCCGCGCATCGAAGTGGGCAAGATCGGCACCCGCATCGGCGCCATCACCTCGGCGTCAGACACCATCCGGATTGAACTTTCCGGCCGCGGCGGCCACACCTCGCGCCCGCACCTGACCGAGGAGCTTGTTTTCGCGCTTGCGCAGATTGCCGTGAACGTGCCGGCCGTCCTGTCCCGCCGGGTGGACGTCCGCAGTGGCGTTTCGGTGGTGTGGGGGCACATCTCCGCCGGGTCGGCGCCCAACGCCATCCCCGGCACCGGGTACATGGCCGGAACCATGCGCTGCCTGGACCGCGATGCCTGGCACAGCGCCGGCGAACTGCTGGACGAAGTGGTGCACCAGGTGGCTGCGCCCTACGGCGTGGACGTGCGGCTGGAGCACACCCGGGGCGTTCCTCCCGTGGTCAACTCCGAACATGAGACGGCGCTGATCGAGGCTGCTGCGCGTGCCGAGATCGGCGAGGGCGCAGTGGTGCTGACGCCGCAGTCCATGGGCGGGGAGGACTTCGCCTGGTTCCTGGCCGAACTGCCCGGCGCCATGATGCGTCTCGGTACCAAGACCCCCGGCGGCGAGGAGTACGACCTGCACCGCGGCGACTACATCCTGGACGAGCGGGCCCTCGGCCTCGGCATCCAGGTCCTCACCGCCGCAGCGCTCCGCACCATCCGCGACCTCTAGCCCGCACAGCAGGCGCGAACGAACACTTAAGCCCCGCCCCCTCAGCGCGAACGCACACTTAAGCCCCGGACTCCGGGGCTTAAGTGTACGTT
>NZ_JBHTSL010000048.1:0-43565 GCF_042795115.1 Arthrobacter sp. NPDC056493
CTGCGTGTGTCATCAGACCACCACCGTCATTCCGCCGTCGATAAAGATTGTCTGCCCGTTCACAAAATCAGACCCCGCCGAGGCCAGCCACACCGCCGGGCCCGCCAGATCCTGCACCGTCCCCCACCGCGCCGCCGGCGTCCGGCCCAGAATCCAGGCATTAAACGCCTCATCATCAACCAGGTTCTGCGTCATCTCGGTATGGATATACCCCGGCGCGATCCCGTTAATCTGCAACCCCGAACCCGCCCACTCAGCAGTCATCGCCCGGGTCAGGTTCCGCAACCCGCCCTTCGCCGCCACATACGGGGCGATCGTGGGCCGGGCCAGATCCGTCTGCACCGAACAGATGTTAATGATCTTCCCGTGCCCCCGCGGAATCATGTGCCGGGCCGCCGCCCGCCCCACCAGGAACGCACTGGTCAGATCCGTCGAGATCACCCGCTCCCAATCCGCCACATCCAACTCCAGCATCGGCACCCGGTGCTGGATCCCGGCATTGTTCACCAGCACCTCCAGCGGACCCACCTGCTCCTCCACCCACGCAACACCCGCCGCCGCAGCAGCGTCATCCGTGACATCAAACACCACACTATGCACCCGCCCCGGCGCATAATCCGCGGCCATCGCAGCCTCAGCCGCCTTCAACCGCTCCGCATTCACACCGTTCAACACCACCGTCGCACCCGCATCAGCCAGCCCCCGCGCCAACGCATTACCAATCCCCCGACTCGAACCCGTCACCAGGGCAACCCGCCCGGTCAAATCAAAAAGTGAAGTCATGAAAACAAGCAGCTCCTTCGCCGCGGTCTGCGCAGTGCGCTAAATGGTGGTTCCTTGGCGTCCGCCGGGGCCGTTCACCCTGGCCGGACGTGCTTTTGGCGCGAACGTACACTTGTGGCCCCATTTGCGGCCCTGTGCGGGGCCCAAGTGTACGTTCGCGCTTGTTGTAGAGGTGGCTGCGTCCTAGAAGGGCTCTGCCTAGAAAGGGCCGCGCTGCACGAGGTTGGCGGGGGCTTCTCCCGCGGCCAGGGCTTCGAGCTGCCGCCGCAGGAGTTTCAGGATCCGCGGCTCGAAGGCCGACGTGTTGCCGCCCACGTGGGGCGTGATGAGGGCGTTGGGCGCTGCCCACAGCGGGTGGTCCTGCGGCAGCGGTTCCGGATCGATGACGTCGAGGGCGCACTGCAGACGGCCGGACAGGACTTCCTTGGTCAGCGCTGCCGTGTCCACCACCGGGCCGCGTCCCACGTTCACCACGAGGGCGCCGTCGGGCAGGGCGGCGAGGACTTCCTCGCCGATCAGGTGGTGGGTGTGGTCGTTCAGCGGCAGCACCGTGACCAGGACGTCGTGCGTTGCGGCAAGCGTGGCCAGGTCCGCGGAGGCGTGGACCTCTCCGTGCTCGTCGGTCCGCGCCGTGCTTCCCACCCGGGTGACCGTGACCTCGAAGGGCTCCAGGCGGCGGGCAATTTCGTGCCCGATCCCGCCGACGCCCACCAGGAGCACGCGGCGGTCCGCAAGGGACAGGCGCCGCTCCGGCCGCCAGAGGCCGTACTGCTGGTCGCGGACGGCCTGGTCGATTCCGCGCAGTTTGGCGAGGATCAAACCCACCGCCAGTTCCGCCGTCGCCGCCGCATGCACGCCTGAGGCGGTCGCGACGCCGGCCGCCGGACCGGCGGCCTCAATCACGCCGTCGTATCCGGTGGACTGCGTCTGGACGAACTTCAGTTCGTCCACCTGGGCGAGCGATCCCAGAACCGCGCCGGCGTTGATGTACGGGAGGATGACGCCGTCGATCTCTCCCAGCGTCGCGTCCTCGGGATCCGATTTCATGTCCCAGACCACGCCCCGCAGGCCCTCAGGAAGGGGTGCGAGATCGGCGAGCAGTTGCCGGTCGGGGAAGCTGACGGTGCGTACTGGTTGCATCGGAAACCTATCGATTCTGTGGATCTGGGGTGGACAGGGTGGGGCCGGCCCCACCTTTGGCAGCTTAGGCCTGGCGCCGGTCGAACGTGAGCCCGCCGGGGACCTGGAACGTGGGCATGAGTTCCAGCATTCCAACATTCACGTGGCGCGGTGTTTCGATGGCGTAATCCATGGCGTTGACGATGTCGTCGGTGGTCAGGGATTCGTAGCCCTCGTAGTACGTCTGCCACGCCTCTTCCATGGCCTCGGGCGTGCCGCCCATGTTGCGGCCGAAGATCTCGGTCTCGACGCGTCCGGGGCAGATCTCGGTGACGCGGATGCGCTTGCCCACGGTGTCGTTGCGCAGCTGGCGCGAGATCTGGTGCACGGCCGCCTTGGTGGCGTGGTAGACCGTGTGGCCGTAGAAGTTGTACAGGCCGGCGATGGAGCTGATGTTGATGACATGGCCGCGGTCGCGTTCCACCATGCCCGGCAGGACCAGCCGGGTGAGCTGCAGGAGGCCGCGGAGGTTGACGTCAATGAGTTCGTCGATGTCGTTCTCCGAGGAGTCCAGGATATTGCCGGGCCGGGACACGCCGGCACAGTTCACCAGGACGTCGACTTCGAGGTGTCCGACGGCGGCTGTGAGGGCCGCGGTGTCGGTCAGGTCGACGATGTGGGGAATGGCGCCGGTCTTGTCGGCCAGGTCCTTCAGGCGTTCCTCGTTGCGGGCCACGGCGTGAACGGTGAGTCCCCGCTTGGTGAGGCGCTCGGCGATCGCGGCACCCATCCCGGTTGAGGCGCCGGTGACGAGGGCGGTTGAGTAGTCTGAAAACGGCATGTAAGTCTCCTGGTTAGTGCAGTGGTAAGTGTTAGGCGTCGCGCAGCGGAAGGTGTGCGCGGTCCTTGACGGTGCTGACGGCCGCCAGCGTGCCCAGCGCGGTGATGACCGCGTAGAAAGCAGGCATGTAGATGTTGCCGGTGGACGAGATCAGCCAGGTCATCAGCAACGGGGCGGTGCCGCCGAAGAGTGCCGAGGAGATGTTGTAGCCCAGGCCGTAGGCCGAGTACCGGACGCGGGTGGGGAACAGTTCCACAATCAGGATGTGGATCACCGCGGTGTGTCCGGCGAAGACGACGGCCATGAGGCAGGCGCCCAGGATGGCCAGGGCCATGTTGCCGGTGGCGATCAGGGCGTAGGAAGGGATGCCGAGGACAGCCATGGCGATTGCCGAGCCGGCGATGACCTTCTTGCGGCCGATGCGGTCGGAGAGTGCGCCCATGAACGGGATGGCGATGCAGATGACCACGAGGCTGCAGGCGGTGACGAGGAGTGCCTCACCGATGGTGAAGTTGAGCTGCTTGCCCTTGAGGAACGTCGGCATGTAGGAGAACAGGACGTAGTAGCCGGAGCCGTTCATGAGCGGGATGAACAGGGCCAGAAGCATAGCGCGGCGGTGTTCGGCGGAGGCGAAGGCTTCCTTGAGGGGGTTCTTGGACAGGCCGCCCTCCTCCTTCAGCTTCACGAAGTTGGGGGTGTCCGCGATGGCCTTGCGGATGTACCAGCCGATGACGCCCATGGGGATGGCAACCAGGAACGGGATGCGCCATGCGAACGAGCCGAAGCCGCCGCCGTCGATCGCTGCCTGCGTGAGCCAAGGCGACATGGAGAACGCAACCAGGGTGCCGGTGAGGAGAGCCGCGAAGGAGGCGATCTGGGCGTAGGAGGTGATGATGCCGCGCTTGCCTTCGGGGGCGTGCTCGGCGAGGAAGGTCATGGCGCCGGCAGCCTCGCCGCCGACGGAGAAGCCCTGCAGCAGGCGGAGCAGCACCAGCAGCACGGGGGCTGCGATGCCGATGGCCGCGTAGGTGGGCAGGAGCCCGATGCCAGCGGTGGCGATGCTGATCAGCAGGATGACGAAGACCAGGAGTTTCTGGCGCCCGATCTTGTCGCCCAGGATGCCGCAGACGACGGCGCCCAGGGGGCGAACGAAGAAGGACACGGCGTAGCCGGCGAAGACGAACAGCAGGGCGTTGTCCGGGTTACCGGGAGCCAGGAACACGAGCGCCAGCGTTCCGGCCATGAAGGCGAAAATGCCGTTGTCGTAAAGCTCCACAAAGATTCCGACGCACCCGGCGGTGACGACTTTCCGGGTCTGCCTCGCATCGAGGCGGTCGTGCTGCGGTGCACTCGCACGCGTTGGTGTAGACATTTTCATTCCTAACTTGGACTTAGTTCGAGGGGAGGTCATCGGTAATCCTTAGCTGCCGGCTGCCGGTACGAGTTCCGGCCAGCCGGGCTCTTTGCCGATGCCAAGGAGGGCGAAGACGGTGCTGACTCGGGAACGGAGGTTTTCCAGTTCCCGTAATGCGGCCCGATGCTTTGCTGTGGCTTCGGGGACGGTGGTCTTGCGGAAGGTGACGGTGTGCCCGGGCCGGGCCTGGGCGAGGGTGTCGAGCGAACGGCTGGTGACCACTGCCAGAACGGGGTACCCGGCGGTGACTCCGCGTCCCCGGTGCAGCACCAGCAGCTCTTCCCTGGAGGGAACCTCGATGGCTCCCACCGGAACGCCGCGCGACAGCACTTCTGCTGACGACTGGCGTTCGGGAAGCGCCCCGCCGAGGCGCAGCCCGATGTGGTTGCTCCGGGCGCTGACGGTGTATTCGGTGTTGTACAGCAGCTCCGCTGTCTCGCCGAATTCTTCAACGTCCGGACCGTCCGTGACGTCAATGACCGCCCGGCTGCTGAACTCCGGCCGGGTCAGCCCCAGCCGGAACAGCGGAAGGTCAAAGTATGGCTGCCGGATGGGTCCGACGCTCGTGGAGGTCTTCAGCTCAGTGCCTTCGGAGAGCCGAAGGCCAAAGCCGATGACCGTATCGGGGGCACAGCTTCCCAGCAGCGCCGGCGCCTCCACCGAACCGTGGACCGCCAGGTAGGCGCGGAGGCCGCCGGTGATGCGGCGTACCGCCACAGTCTCCCCTGCACGGACAGACACCGGTTCCCACTGCGGGCATTCGCGGCCGCCGACCGTGAGGGTCAGCGGTGCGCCGGTGACCGCGATGAGGAGGTCCGTGGTGGCCTGCATCCGGAAGTCGAGGGCGGTGATTTCCAGCAGCGGGGCGTTGTCGGCGTTGGCGGCGAGGATGTTCGCCGCCCGTGCCGAGAACTGGTCCAGCGCCCCGTTGACGGGGAGCCCGAACCGGGGTCCACGGAAGCGGCCCAGGTCCGTGACCACGGAGTTTCCGGGCTGCTGGATGATCAGTGACCCGCTCATCGTGCTGCCTCCAGTTTCCGTCCCGCGTAGTCTGCGAACTCTTCCGGCTGGATCTGACGGAACTTCAGGCGGTCGCCGGGCAGGTAGGGGACCAGCGGTTCACTGGCGGCGTCAAGGACGGTCAGCGGGGTCTGGCCGATGACGCACCATCCGCCGGGGGCCACCGCGGGGGCGATGACTGCCTGCCGGCCGGCGACGGCCACGGCACCCGCCGGAACGGACAGCCGGGGGTCCTTCAGCCGCGGAACAGGGAGCGGAAAATCGGGTCCGTCCATCATGGGTGAGCCCGCCGGGGCGCCCAGGCAACGGATGACGTAGGACTTGGCAGTGTGGAGGGCGATGATCTCCTCCACGGAGAGCTGCTCGTGCTCGGCAACGCGCTCCAGGTCCGGGCCGTACTCGCCGCCGTAAACCACCGGGACGCTGAACTCGCGGGGCGTGCGGGCGGGTGCGCCGACATGCTCAAGCTGGCGCAGGCCGAGGAGGACAAATGCCCGGACCTGGCGCGCGGAGGTGACACCGGGGTCAAATTCCACGAGCAGCGAGTCGTACGTCGGCACTGCGCCGTGTACGCCGTCGGCCCCTGCAGTCTCAAGCCACTGCGCGAGGGAATGGACGGTGCTCCAGTTGGCCTCCGTGTCAGCGGAGGAGGCGACGACCCGAAGGGCCGAATCCCCGGACTCGAAGATCTCAACGGGGGTTGGATTTGGGGTGGCAGTCATGTCAGGCGACCTTCACTTTGGCGGCCAGTACCTGGGCGAGAGGGGCGATGGTCACGCCGGCGTTCTCGAGTTCGGCGCGGACCTGGCGGGCCAGCTGCACTGCACCGGGGGTGTCCCCGTGCAGGAGAACGGTATCGGCAATAATCGGCAGGTCCGTGCCGGCGACGGTCTCGATGAGCCCTTCGCACACCATGCGGACCGTGCGCTCCACGATGGCGGCGGGATCGTGGATCACTGCGCCGGGGCGGCCGCGGGGCACCAATGTGCCGTCGGCTTCGTAGGCTCGGTCGGCGATGCCAACGATGCCCACCGGGAGCTGCCGTTCGGCGGCAGCGGAGGCCAGTTCGCCGTCCTGTGCCAGGACGATGAGCCCGGGGTTGAGGCGTGCGGCGGCGTCGGCCACGGCTGCTGCGTAGTCGGGGCGGGTGGCGACGAGGTTGCCGAGGCGGCCATGCGGCGCAATGTGGGCGACGCCGGTGCCGTGGTACGCGGCGAAGGCGCTGAGCGCGCCGAACTGGTAGAGGACGTCGTTGCGGACCTCGTCCGCCGTCAGGTCCATGGCGCGCCGGCCAAACCCACGCAGGTCCGGGAAGCTCGGGTGCGCCCCGATGCTGACCCCGCGGCGGACACATTCCGCGACCGTGGCGTGCATGATGTCCGGGTCACCGGCGTGGAAGCCGCAGGCGATATTGGCACTGGAAACCACCTCGAGCAGGGCAGCGTCGTCGCCCATCGAGTAGGCGCCGAAGCCTTCTCCGAGATCTGCGACGAGATCAACTGTGAGTCCCATTATCTGCCTTCCTGGGGTGGTTAGCTGCGGCCCGGCCCGCATGGGCAATGGGATCAGCTGCGCTGGTGATGAAGTGTGTCCGAACTGGCCCTGTGCAGGTTCCCGGTTCGGCGCCGCCGGGCTACCGGCTTCTGGAAAAAAGTCTGACACCGGGATTTGGCTCACACAAAGACGTAATCGGTGTCACGGGATAGGTGCTGGTTATGACCGCCGCCGAAGTGGAGCCCATGACCGTCTCCTTTCCACTGAGGAGGGTTCGGCCTTTGGCGGCCCGCCCTCGTTGCTTTGAAGATATGGAGCGTTTATTTCCGGAATGTAAAAGAAACCGGCGATTTCGGTAAAAGCGAATAACATGCAAAATGCATCTGCCCCCATCAGGAATTTGCATGTCACCGGAGGGGATAGAATGTACGCCTAGTGAAATAGCGTTCTGGGTTCAACCTAGTGTCAGCGATGTGGATCACACAAAGACCTATTGCGTATCCCTTCATAGCCACCCGTTATGACCTTCTGTGGGTTCAGGACGCAGCAAAGAGAGAGGGCGCCGTGGACACCAGAAAACTTGCGTACTTCGTACAGATCGTGGACTCGGGGAGCATCACCAAGGCTGCGGCGGCTCTGCATGTGGCCCAGCCGGCCCTGAGCCAGCAGGTTTCGGCGCTGGAAACTGAACTCAAGCAGCGCCTGCTGATCCGCAGCAAACAGGGCGTGCAGCCCACGGCGGCCGGGCACACGCTGTACCGGCACGCCCAGTCCATCCTGCGGCTCGTCGCACAGGCCCGGCAGGACGTTGCCAAGTCCGGGGCCGCGCCGTCCGGCCGGGTGTCCATCGCCATCGCGCCCTACAGCATGGCCTCGAGCCTGACCCCGCAGATCATCAGCGAAGTAGCCCGGCGGTACCCGGACATCGTCCTGCACGTCACGGAAATCTACGGCGGTGTCCTGAGTGAAGCCATCAAGAACGGCCGGCTGGACATGGCCCTCATCTACGAGCCCGGCCCCATCCGCGGCGTCCTTTTCACCACGATGATCGTCGAGGACCTGCACCTCGTGGTCAACGCCGCCAGAACGGATGTGGACGCCGGAAAGGGCGAGATCACGCTGGAGGAGGTGGCCCGCCTCGGGCTCTTCCTTCCCGAGAAGATCCATACCCTTCGCCAGACGGTCGAGGCCGGCTTCGACAGCAAGGGCCTGAAGCTCCAGCTCGTGGGCGAGGTGGAGTCGGTGCCCTCACTGACCCGGCTGCTGCGTGCCGACCTTGGTGCCACCATTCTGCCCAAGTCCGCTGCTGACGCCCTGTTCCATGAGGAGGACTTCCACGTCCTGCGGATCGTCGATCCTGCACTGCAGTGCAAGATCGCGCTGTGCACGCCCGACCACGATCCTCTCTCGGAGGCGGCGTCGGCTGTACTCCTCGTGCTGAAGGAAATGCTCCAGGAAATGCTCAGCAATAAGTATGGCCGCTAGGGGTTCATAGGTTCCGCTTATTAGGGCACTCATCATTTGTCTTAGTAACCGGCCTTCCGGGATTCTAATATTGGCAGCAAGCCAAGAAATTGCGGAAAAGCACTTTCCACAATCAGAATCAACGGGGAGCCTGCCATGAAAAAGCTCAGCACCATCAGGAGAACTACCGACCCGGCTCTGGGACTTATGGCGAAAACCGGGTCCCACTGCCCCACCAACGGTTTCTGGCGGCCGGAGGACCGGTCCGCAGCTCCGATCTTCGTTTTCGAGGGGAGCATCATGCCGGTCAGCGGCGGTGGTTCGACGGTCTGGTATCTGGAGGACGCCGTCTTCGGCGCCCCGGCCTACGCGGTCCCGCACCGCGTCTGACGGCACTTACCCGCCGGCCTCCCAACTGCGTAGCAGTTCAGGGCGTTCTGACGGCTGAGAACGCCGCGAGCTGTCACCTACTTTCCCCGCCCCATGGGGCTGAAACCCCGTACGACGGCGGCGCTGCCGCGGCTTGGGCTTTCTGCCAGGCTGTTTCCCGGGTCCGTTCTCCCAACTGCGTAGCAGATCAGGGCGTTCTGAC
This sequence comes from Arthrobacter sp. NPDC056493, assembly GCF_042795115.1. Lineage (NCBI taxonomy): Bacteria > Bacillati > Actinomycetota > Actinomycetes > Micrococcales > Micrococcaceae > Arthrobacter > Arthrobacter sp. NPDC056493. The sequence goes on from NZ_JBHTSL010000048.1 coordinate 8,728, forward strand.
GGCTGAGAACGCCGCGAGCTGCTACCCAGATTCCGTTCGCGGGTTGAATCAAAAAAATTTTTGGATCACGCCCGCGTCTGGTGCCCGACGGGCTCTTTAATGTCGTACCCCCTCGGCAGACTGTGTTCATGGACGGTAGCGGGAATTCAGCAGTCACAGGAGCGGCGCCGCACGGCGCCGCGCTGCACGCTGCCGCGGTTCCCGGCGCCCTTTTTACAGACACGGCCCTTCCCCTCGTCGCGATTCCAGACGGTTGGTTCTCTGACGAGGCTTTTCCGTTCGATGAGTTCGCGGACGACGGCTTCCGGGCTGACGGGTTCCTGGAGGACGGGGCTCCCTACGACGATGGCCTCGACACCGCCTATCCGGAATCCTTTCCGGTGGATCCGTTTCCCGAGGCACTGTTTTACGACGCGGTGTTCGCCGGCGGTGCGCCCTCCGTCGCTGATGCGCCTCGGCTGAGTCTCGACACAAGGCTGGCGGCGGCAGAGGTCATCTTGACGGCCGACCTCACCGCCGACGGTCCCGGACTGATCGACCAGACCCAGGCGCTGGAAAAATTCAAATGCTGGGCCACTGGTCAGCAGGCCCGGCTTGCCGTCACTTTCGAGGTCAGGCACCGCGAGGAACAAGCCGAACGCGGGACACAGGCTGACAGCAGCGCCGTGTCTGCGGAGGACCTGGGCAAGAAACGGCCCAAAGAACAGAACCTTGGGGTGGCGGAGCAGATCGCCCTGGCCCGGGGCGAGTCCCCGCATCGCGGCGGCCGGCTGCTGGGCATGGGCAAGGCCCTGGTGACCGAGATGCCCCACGCCCTGGCCGCCCTGGACACCGGCCAGCTCAACGAAGAACGCGCCATGCACTTCGTGAAGGAAACAGCCTGCCTCACCGTGGAAGACCGGGCCGCCGTGGACGAGGAGCTCGCCGCCGATACCGGGACCTTCAACGGCGTCGGGACCCGCGGCGTCATCGCCGCGGTCAAGGCCGCCTCCACCCGGCGGGACTCCCGCTCGGTCACGCAGCGGGCCAGCCACGCCGCGTCGGAGCGGTCTGTGAGCCTGCGCCCCGCTCCGGACTGCATGACCTACCTGACAGCGCTGCTGCCCGCCCACCAGGGCGTCGCCGTGTATGCGGCCCTGACCCGGCACGCCGACACCCTCCACGCCGCCGGCGACCCCCGCAGCCTGGGGCAGATCAAGGCCGACACCCTCGTCGAATGGACCACCGGCACCCCCGGCGGCATCACCGGGGTGGAGATCAGCCTCGTCATGACCGACCGCACCCTCGTCCAAGGCGACAGCGAACCCGCACGCCTCACCGGCTACGGCGTTGTCCCGGCAGAGTGGGCACGGACTTTCGTGACCGGCGGGCAGACCGAGGGAGACGAGGCGCTCAAGACCTGGGTCCGCCGCCTCTACACCGCCCCGGAAACCGGCGACCTCGTGGCCATGGACTCACGGCGACGGCTCTTCCCGCCACCACTGCGCCGCTTCATCCAAATCCGCGACAACACCTGCCGAACCCCCTACTGCGACGCACCCATCCGCCACCACGACCACATCATCCCCTGGCACAACAACGGCCCAACATCCCTCGCCAACGGCGCCGGACTCTGCGAAGCCTGCAACCACACCAAAGAACTCCCCGGCTGGAAAGCAAAACCCAGACCGGGACCACGACACACCACCGAAATCACCACGCCTACCGGGCACACCTACCACTCCACCGCACCGCCGCTGCCAGGGACCAGGGCGCGCGAAACGCTCCAGTCCGAACGGCTAGGCCCAGCGCCGTAGCGGGCGGGCTGGGGCTGGCATGCCGCGGCCCCGGAGCAAAGTGCGGGGGCAGAGCGCTGCAGCATTAACACGCCTCAGGCGGGACAGTAGTACTGCCCCGCCTGAGGTGATCGCCGGCGTGCGGTGATGGCCGCAGTCGCCATATAAATTAGGTGACTACCAATAAGCGACTACGCGTGTTCGACCAGCAGGCCCTTGGCCTTCAGTACGTCAGTGAGGTTGCACAGGTCGATGGTGGTTCCACCCGCCTTGTAGAGCTCGATGAGTTCGCGCTCGGCGTCGTCACGCTCCTGCGAGAGGCGGATGACTTCCTCGATCTCGTCCTTGCGGACAACAACAACACCGTCGGCGTCGCCGCGCAGGACGTCGCCGGGGTAGATGATCTCGTCGCCAAAGACCACCGGGTGGTTGATGGGGCCGATGGTCTCCTTAACGGTGCCCTTGATGGACACGCTTCCGGAGAAGACGGGCAGCCCCAGTTCGATGAGGTCCTGGGTGTCGCGGACGCCGGAGTCCGTCACCATGCCCGCCAGGCCCTTGGCCTTCATGGCGTTGCCGAGGACGTCGCCGAAGGTGCCGGCTTCCTCGTACTCCCCTGCCGCCACCAGGACAACATCCCCGGCCTCGGCGTAGTGGATGGCCACCTGCAGCATGAGGTTGTCCCGCGGGGCACAGCGGACGGTGGTGGCCGGGCCGCAGAAGGACATGCTGCGGTCGATCGGCTTGATCTTGGAGCTCAGTGCGCCCTTGCGGCCCTGTGCCTCGTGGATCGTGGCGGACGAGAACTTTGCCAGACGGGCTACGGCGTCGGCGTCGGGTCGTTCGATGTTGGTCTTGACGTGGATCACGGAATTTTCCTTCATTTGGTGGGAGTTAGCTGGGCGCCGGGTCGGTGGGGGTTTAGCTGAGGGCCCGGACGGCCTTGTCGATGGCTGCGATGGACTCTTCAATGACGTCGAGGCTGGTGGCGTAGGATATGCGGAAGTACGGACCCAGGCCGTAGGCCGATCCCTGGATGACGGCGACGGAGGCTGCCTCGAGAAGGTAAAGCGTGAAGTCCTCGTCGTTGGCGATGACTTTCCCCTCCGGGGTGGTCTTGCCGATGGCACCGCCGCAGTTGACGTACGCGTAGAAGGCGCCTTCCGGCGTCGCGCATGAAAGGCCGTCGACGGCGTTCAGCGCGGCTACCGCTGCGTCGCGACGGCTGCGGTAAACCTCGACGCTCTCCCGGACAAAGGTCTGGTCGCCGGTGAGCGCGGCGGCGCTGGCGGCCTGGCTCACGGAGGACGGGCAGGAGGAGATCTGCGACTGGAGCTTGTTGATCGCTGCGATCAGCGGTGCGGGTCCGGCTGCGTAGCCCAGCCGCCAACCGGTCATGGCGTAGGCCTTCGAAACACCGTTGACGGCGAGAACACGGTCCTTCAGCTCCGGCGCAACTTCTACCAGGCTCGAGATGCGGCCGGAGCCGAAGTAGATCTGGTCGTAGATCTCGTCCGTCAGGACGTAGACCTGCGGGAAGTTGGCGAGGACATCCGCCAGGGCCCGGAGTTCGGCCCGGGAGTACACGGCGCCAGTGGGGTTCGACGGGGTGTTGAGGATTAGCCACTTGGTCCGCTCGTTGAGCGCCCCGGCCAGGGTTTCGGGGGTCAGCTTGAAGCCCGACTCCTCGCCGCAGGTGACAACCACCGGAGTGCCCTCGTTCGCGAGCACCATGTCCGGGTAGGAGACCCAGTACGGCGCGGGCACCACAACCTCGTCGCCGGCATCCAGGGAAGCCATGAACGCGGTGAAGATGACCTGCTTGGCACCGCCGCCAATGGTGATCTCTGCCGGGGTGTAGTGAACGCCGGAGCGCAGCTCGATGGTCTGGAGGATTGCCTTCTGCAGCGCCGGCGTTCCGGTGACCGAGGTGTACTTCGTCTCGCCCTTGCTGATGGCCTCAACCGCTGCGGCCTTGATGTGCTCGGGGGTATCGAAGTCCGGCTCACCGACCGTAAGGTCCAGGATCCGGCGCCCTTCTGCCTTGAGTTCACGAACGCGGGCAGCTGCGGCCACGCTGGCAGAAGACTTGATGCGGGACACTCGCGATGCAGGTTCAAATTCAGACATGGTCTCTTCCTAGGGAGTCAGGACGGAGCGATACTCGTTCCTTCGACACTAGGGAATCCCGGCCGGTATGGATAAGACCTAATCTGCGTGGACGGATAAGCGTCTCTTATGGACCGCCGTCGAACGTCCTGCAAACGAACGCTGGCCAAACTTTTTGGTTATGGCTCCACGCACTATAGGTATTTCCGCCTCTCCGTCCCTTCTGCCTAGCCTTCTAGGTAAGTCAGGCCCGCTCCGCGGGTGCCGCTTGGCAGCGCCGCCGCGGCGCCGTCCGATGTAGTAAACCCGAACCGAGGAGTGCTCTTGGCTGTTCTGCACCGCGACGACGGCCCCGAGGGCTACTACCGCTACCGGGGGACGGCGAAACCCGACAGGACCGCCGTCCAAGCGGAAAAGACGCGCAAGCTGCTCCGGGACAGCCGGCAGCGAATTTCCTTCAATGCCACCAGCATGCGCGCCCTCTCCGTCCGGCTGAACCAGCAGATCGCCCAGGCGCTCTGCGACGGAATGAAGGTCACCCGACTCGCCGAAGCCGCGGCGCTCTCCCGCTGGGCGGTCCGCACTGTGGGCCTGTCGGCCGACGACCTGATCCCGTCGGGCCTGCCGGCTGAGCAGCACCTGGCCGGGATCCGCCGGCTCAAGTCGGAACTGGCTGACCTTGAAGCGTCCAAGACCGCACTGGAAGGCCGACGCCTGAACCTCTTGGCAACAGCTCGACGGCGGGGAGTTCTGGACGACTATGAGCTCGCCGCCCTCAGCGGTTTGCAGCGCGAAACGATCCGGAAGATGACGTGGGGCGTCCAGCCGGAATCCGGGGCGATCCCGGCGTAATTCTGCACCCGGCGTCGTGGTCCAACCCCTAGCGCCAAGGACCGCGTCGAGCCCTAGCTAGGCAGGGCAAGCAAGCGTAGCGTCGAACTGCACGCTGTTGCCAGTTGCGCTGTTGCTAGTTGCCCGGAGGTGGCCCCGATGGCTGGATGGAATGCTGATACGGCGGCGGGCCCGTTGGGGGTCGGGACAGTCACCTTGGTGGAGGGGTCGTCCTTCTGCATTTCCTTGCCGAACGGGGACATCAGTGCAGAGCATCCGCATGGCCTCTTTGTGCGGGACGCCCGCATCCTCTCGGGCTGGCGCCTGACGGTTGACGGCCTGGCGCTGGAGCCGCTGGCGGCCGAGACGAAGGAGCCGTACCGGGCACTGTTTGTGGGGCGGGTTCCCCGCTCGGACGGCTACGCCGACAGCCCGCTGATCGTGGAGCGCCTGCGGGAAGTGGGCGCCGGCATCCAGGAGCAGGTCACCGTCCGGAACTTCTCCCTCGAGCCGGTCGACTGTGTCATCGCGCTGAAGGTCGGGGCGGACTTCGCGGACCTCTTCGAGGTGAAAGAGGCGCGGATCCTGCGGCGCTGGGACGAAAAACGGCAGGTCGACGGCGGTACGCTCACCATTCGTGCGGCGTGGCAGGACGTCCGGAAGGGCGTGGTGGTCCAGGCCCCCGGCGCGGACATTTCGGCCGACGCGGTGATGTACCGGGCAACGGTTCCGGCGCACGGACACTGGAGCACAGTCCTGACGGTGCTGCCCAGCGCCGAGGGATCCGATTCGGCGATGGCATTCGTCCATTCCGAGGGGGACGGCTTGTCCCCCCGGGACCTCCGGCGGCGGGAGTGGGTGGCCAAGATTCCGGTCCTGCATATGGGCAACCGGTCGGTTGAACGGACCTTGCGCCGCAGCTACGACGACTTGGGCGCCCTTCGGATCGAGGACCCGGACCATCCTGAGCGCGTCGTGGTGGCCGCGGGGGCGCCCTGGTTCATGACCCTGTTCGGCAGGGACTCGCTGTGGGCTTCGGTGATGGCGATGCCGGTGGACCCGTCCCTGGCTTTGGGCACGCTGCAGACACTGGCGGACCGCCAGGGATCCGTGGTGGATCCCATGACCGAGGAGGAGCCGGGCAAGATCCTCCATGAGGTCCGGCTCGATGTTTCCAGCGGGCTGTCACTGGGCGGAAAGTCGAACTACTACGGCAGCGTCGATGCGACGCCGCTGTTCCTGATGGTGCTCGGGGCGGTCAGCCGCTGGGGCTTCGCCGCGGACACGATAGCCGCTTTGCTGCCCCATGCGGACCGCGCACTCGAATGGATCACGAAATACGGGGACAAGGACGGCGACGGCTTCGTCGAGTACGAGCGCCTCAACGACCAGGGTCTGCTCAACCAGGGCTGGAAGGACTCCTGGGATGGAATCAACTTTGCCAACGGCAAATTGGCCGAGCCGCCGATCGCGCTCTGCGAGGTCCAGGCCTATGTGTACGTCGCATACCTTTCGCGCGCATGGCTGGCGTACGACGCCGGGGACACGGCTTACGGGAACGAACTCACCGACCGTGCGGCCCGGCTGAAGAAACAGTTCAACGAGCAGTTCTGGATCCCTGAACGCGGGTACTACGCCATCGCCCTGGACGGCAAGAAGCGGCAGGTGGACGCGTGCGCTTCGAACATGGGGCACTGCCTGCTCCAGGGGCTCATCGACCAGGACAAGGCACCTCAGGTGGCCGAACACCTGATGTCGCCGGAGATGTTCAGCGGCTGGGGCGTGCGTACCCTGGCCAGCGACATGGGCGCCTACAACCCTGCCAGCTACCACAACGGATCGGTCTGGCCGCATGACAACGCCATCGTCGCGGCCGGGCTCCTCCGCTATGGATTCGTCGATGAGGCGCAGCGGATCGCCACCGGCATGATGGATGCGGCCGAGTACTCCGAGGGACGGCTCCCGGAGCTGTTCTGCGGTTTCAGCCGGGAGCAGCTCGCCGCCCCTGTCCCGTACCCGACGGCGTGCTCGCCGCAGGCCTGGGCGGCCACCGCGCCGATCCAGCTGGTGACGAGCCTGATGCGGTATGACCCTGTTGTTTCAGCGGGCGGCGTCTGGATGGACCCGGTTCTTCCTCCGTCGTTCGGGGACCTGCATATCACCAACGCTCCCCTGGGCGGCGGCCGCATCACCATCGACATCGCCGATTCCGTCCCTTCCGTCCGGGGACTGCCTGAAGGGATGACGTTCCACCAGGGGCACCGGCCCTGGATGATAGAACTCGTTGAGCAGGCCGGTCACCGCAGAAGGGAGCGGCTCGAAAACTGGGGCCGGTAGGCCACAACTCGGGCCCGGAAGTCCTGCCGTCAGACGGCCAGCGCCTGCCTGCCCGGAATGGCACTGATCAGCTGCCGTGTGTACTCGTGCGCGGGATTGCCCAGGATCTCCGCGGTGGCCCCGAGCTCCACGAGCTTGCCTGCCCGCATCACGGCCACCCGGTCCGAGATCTGCTGGACCACGGCGAGGTCATGGGAAATGAAGAGGTAGCTCAGTCCGTCCCGTTCCTGCAGCCCGGCGAGGAGATCCAGGATCTGTGCCTGCACCGAAACGTCCAGGGCCGACACCGCCTCGTCCAGAACCACAAGGTCCGGCCGCAGGGCCAGGGCACGCGCGATGGCAACGCGCTGGCGCTGCCCGCCCGACAGCTCCGCAGGGCGCCGCTGCGCGAAGGCCGCAGGCAGCTGCACGGCCTCGAGGAGCTCCGCGATCCGCCCGCGCTGCTCGCCCGGGCTTCCGTCGCCGTAGGCGCGGAGCGGCTCACCGATGCTGTCCGCCACGCTGAAGCGCGGGTCCAGCGAAGCGAAGGGGCTCTGAAACACCACCTGGAACCGGCGGCGCAACAGCCTGAGGTTCTCGCCCCTCGCACTGGCCAGGTCCGTCCCGTCGAAGAGCACGGAGCCGGCGCTGGGCTTCTCGAGGCGCAGCAGCAGCCTGGCTACCGTGCTCTTGCCGGACCCCGACTCACCAACCAGTGCCAGAGTCTCGCCTTTACGGATGTCAAAGGAAACATCGTCGACGGCGGTGACAGTCCGGGCGCTGCCCGCAGCACGCGGCAAGCCGAACACCTTCCGCAGTCCGGCGGCCTCCACCAGGGGCCGGGACTCCGGGGCACCGCCCGCAGGAGCTGGGCCGCCGGCAGGAGGGGCGCCCCAAGCTGAAGGGGCGCCGCCGGCAGTCGAAGCACCAGCCGGTCTCAGCCGCCGCGGGCTCAATCCAGGTGCTGCCGCGATCAGAGCGCGGGTGTACTCGTCCTGCGGGTTGGCCAGCACGGACGCCGTGGGGCCTTGCTCCACGATGACCCCGTGCCGCATTACGATGATCCGGTCCGCCCGGTCCGCTGCCACGCCGAGGTCGTGCGTAATGAGCAGCACGGCAGTTCCACGCTCCGCGGTCAGGGCGGCGATGTTGTCCAGGATCTGCCGCTGGACCGTCACGTCGAGGGCGCTGGTGGGCTCGTCGGCTATGACCAGCCGTGGCCTGGCGGCGAGCGCGGCGGCGATGAGGACCCGCTGCCGCATTCCGCCGGAGAACTGGTGCGGGTACTGCCGGGCGCGCGCCGCGGCGTCGCTGATCCCGCTCTCCTCGAGCAGCCGGACGGCGGCTTCGCGGGCAGCCTTCCTGGGCTGGATCCGGTGGATGGTCTGCGACTCGGCCACCTGCTCCCCCACGCGCTGCAGCGGGTCCAGCGACGCCGTGGGGTCCTGCGGAATCAGGCCGATCTCCTTGCCCCGCACGTTCTGCCATTCCTTGCGCGTCAATCGGGTGAGGTCGGCGCCGTCGAACAGTACCGTCCCGGAATCGCGGTGGGCGTTGCCCGGCAGAAGGTTAATGATGGAGTGCGCGGTGGTGGTCTTGCCCGATCCGGATTCACCCACAATGGCCACCACCTCGCCCGCATTGACCTGGAAGCTGACCCCGCGCACGGCGGGCTGCGATTCGCCGTCCACCAGGTAGGAGACGTTCAGTTCCTCCACGGTCAGCAGTGGCGGCCCGGCAGGGGCTGCTGTATTGGCGGTCATCGGCTGGTCCTTGTCTGGAAAGCGTGGGAGATGCGGTTGGTGGAAAGCACGACGGCGGCAATCACCACGCCTGGCAGGGTCACCAGCCACCACGCGGCCACGAGGTAGTCGCGGCCTCCGGCCACGAGGGAACCCCATTCCGAGGCGGGCGGCGGGGCGCCGAAGCCCAGGAAGCTGAGCGACGAGATGGACAGCACGGCCGCGCCGAACTCCAGCGCGGACAGTGCGAGCACCGGCCCGGCCGCGTTGGGCAGCACATGGCGGAGCAGGATGGTGTGCCAGCGCACGCCGGAGGACCGTGCCGCCTCGACGTACACCGCCGTTCCCACGCGCAGCGATTCGGACCTCATGATGCGGGCGAAGTTGGCCACGCTGGCCACGCCTACCGCGATGGCGATATTGACCGTGCCGAAGCCCAGCACCGTGATCAGGGCCAGGGACAGCAGGAGGCTCGGAATGGCGAGCAGGACATCCATGAGGCGCATGATGGCGTCATCAACCCAGCCGCGCACAAACCCGGCCAGCAGCCCAAGGGCCGAACCGGCCACGAGGCCAACGGCCACGGCGACGGCAGTGGCGGCCAGCGACGTCGCCGAGCCGTGCACCACACGGGAGAACAGGTCACGGCCCAGGCTGTCCGTGCCGAACCAGTGCGTGGGCGACGGCGGCAGCAGCCGGTCCGCAGGGACCCCGGTGTCCGGCGGCCACGGGGTGAAGGCGCCCGGGACGGCGGCCCAGAGCAGTGTGGTAGCCAGCACCAGGACGGCGAGGAACAGGCCCGGGCTGCTGACGATGCCCCGGGCCGCCCGGTTCAGGAAACGGAGACCCGGGCCCTGCCCCGTCGCTCTCCTGCCCGGCTGACGGGCCGGTTCAGCGGCCGCGGCGGCGTCAATTCCACCCGCTGCGCGCGGCGGACGGGCGGCTGCGTCTCCTGCCCGGGCTGTGTCGGAATCCGTGTCGGTCTCCGACAAGAGCTGCTGTGACATGGTGCCTCCTAGGCCTTGGCCGTCTTGCCGACGTTGATGCGGGGATCCACGAGAGGGTAGATCAGGTCCACCACGAGGCTGGTGACCACGAAGATGGCGGCCGCGAGGACAACGAGCGTCTGCACCACGGGAATGTCCCGGCTGTTGACGGCCGTGACCGTGAGCCGGCCGATGCCGGCGCGCGAAAATACGGTTTCACTGACCACGGCACCGGCCAGCAGGTTCCCCACCAGGATTCCAAGCATCGTCAGGGTGGGGATGGCCGCGTTGCGGAGGGCGTGCCCGAAGTTGATGAGTGCTTCGCTGGCACCCTTGGCCCGGACCTGCTCGATGTACGGCTCGCCGAGGGTCTGCCGCAGGCTGCGGGACAGCAGCTGGGCGATGACGGCCGCCGTCGGGATCGCCAGGGTAAGTGCCGGCAGGACGATGCTGGCGGCGCCGTCGTTGCCGATCGCCGGAAACATCCGTAGCCGGAAGGAGAACAGCTGCAGGAGCAGCAGCCCGATCCAGAACGTCGGCACGGCGATCCCGAGCGGGGGCAGCGAGCCGAGGGCCTGCCGCACCCAGGGGTTCCGGCTGAAGGTGGCCGCGGTGGCCAGGGCGCTGCCGAGCAGTACGGCCAGGGCGAATCCCGCGGCGGCCAGTTTGATGGTTTCCGGCAGGACCTCGGCCACGGACTGCGTGGCAGCCACGCCGTTCTTGATGGAGATGCCGAAGTCGAGCTGCAGGGCCCTGCCCAGGGCGATGAGGTACTGCTCGTGTAGCGGCCGGTCCAGCCCGTATTCGCTGCGGAGCTTCGCCACGAGCGCAGGGTCCACGGAATTCTGTTCGTCCCCGCTGGCCATGATGCTGACGGCGTCGCCCGGGAGCAGGTAAAGGATGAAGAAGGAGACGGTGTAGGCCGCCCAGAGAACAAAGGCACCCTGCAAGAGACGTTGCCCGATGTAGCGGAACACTACTTGGCCAGCCAGGCGTCGTAGAAGTCCAGGCGGCTGGAGGCCTCGAACTTCAGGTCGTGCACCTTCTCGCTGGCGGAGATCGTGGTGGAGAGCTCGTACAGCGGGATGGAGTGCGCGTCCTTGATGAGTGTCTCCTGGGCCTGGTCCACGAGCTTCTGCCGTGCGCCCTTGTCCAGTGCGGCTGCCTGCTCGCCAAGGGTGGTGTCCACCGGCAAAGCAGAGCGGAGGTTGCTGCCGCCGCGGGCCGTGTTGGCGCCGAAGACGGTCCGCAGGACATCCGGATCGCTGCGGGTCAGGTTGCCGTAGGAGAAGTCGTAGTCCTTGTTCGCCTGGGCTGCCGTGACGTCAGCGATGGTGGTGAACTTCAGCTGAAGGTCGATGCCCACCGCCTTGAGCTGCTGCTGCACGAGTTCCAGCACTTCCTTCGGCGACTGCCAGTAGGTGACCGAGAAGGAGAGCTTCTGGCCGTTCTTGGCGCGGATGCCGTCCGCTCCGGGCTTCCATCCGGCGTCGTCCAGGAGCTTCTTGGCGCCGTCGGGATCGAACTTCAGCAGATCGCTGAAGTCCTGGAAGAACGGGGTGGTGTGGGACAGCACTCCCTTGGCGGGCTGGTCTGCCTCGGTCAGCAGCGTCTTGGTGATTTCCTCGCGGTTGATGGCCTTGGAAATCGCCTGGCGCACCGCCGTCTCCTTGAGCTTCGGTGTGGACTCGTTGGAGTACAGGTTGTAGACCACGCCCGGGTTCGCCCTGGTCTCCTTCCAGAAGCCGTTGCCGTCAAAGAGCTTGATGTCCGCAGCGGAGATGGCCGCTGTGGCATCGATCTGCCCGGACTGCAGGCTGCCGGTCCGGTTGCCTGCTTCCGGGATGATCTTGAAGGTGACGGTGTCCAGGTAGGCCTCACCCTTGTTGCTGTTCGTGGAGGCCGGCCACGCATATCCTGCCCGGCGCTGCAGGACTGCTTCCTTGTCCACCGTGTAGCTCTTCACGGTGAACGGGCCCGATCCGTCGAATTTGCCGGCGCACCGGTCGGCCGCTCTGAGTTTCGCCGACGCCGGGGAGAGCAGCCCGAGGGTGAAGGTGGAGGTGGCCTGCAGGAACTGGGCGTTCGGCTTCGCGAAATCCACCACCACCGTCTTCGGATCCTTGACCGTGATGCCGCTGACGTCGCTCAGGTACGTGGAACCCAGCGTGGCTTTGGCGCCGAGGGCCTTGATCGCCTCGAAGTTGGTCTTGACCGACTGGGCGTCAATGGGTGTCCCGTCGGCGAAGGTGGCCCCGCTCCGGAGCGTGAACGTGAAGCTCGTGGCGTCCTTGTTCGCCTCAAACTTCTCGGCCAGCCACGGCACGATCTCGCCGGTGTCCGGGTCCTGGGAGGTCAGCGACGCCACCGTCTGGCGGGCGACGGCGATCGCGTCGTTGTTGCCCACCTGCTGCGGATCGATGCACCCGCGGTCCACGGAAACCGCGAAATTGAGGTTGCCGCCCCGGACAGGGGTGCCGCTGGCACCCGGCTGGGATCCGGCGTCGGACGTTCCGCCGCACGCGGCGAGCAGCAGCGTAACGGTTCCCAGCAGCGCACCGGCGGCCGCTGTCCTGCCGATCCGCCGTGCCCTGGCCGGTTCAGGACGGGTGGAAGCAGCGTGGATGTTTCGGGTGGTCATGCGACTTCCTCGTTTTCGTTGGTGCCCACCGATGCCAGGGAGCCGCTGCGGTGTGACAGCGGGGCGCGGAGCCCCAGGTTTTCGCGGAGCGTGGTGCCCTCGTATCCGGTCCGGTAGACCCCTCGGTCCTGCAGCCTGGGGACAAGCTCGTTGACGATGTCGTCGAGTCCGGAGGGGACGATCCAGGGCGTGATGTTGAAACCGTCCACGGCACCGGAATGGGCGTATTCGGCCAGCAGGTCGGCGACGTCGTCGTAGGAACCGACCAGGCCCCGGCCGTTGAGCTGGGCGCGGCCGGAGACGAACTGCCTGATGGACTGCCCCTTCTCCTTCGCCTCGGCCCGCCACTCCGCGGCAAGCTCCCGGGCGTTCTTTCCATGGAACGCGTTGCCCCGGGTGGGGTCGGTGACGTCTACGACGGGGTCGACGTCGGGAAGCGGGCCGTCGGGGTCGTATTCGCTGAGGGTGCGGCCCCAGAACTGCTCCAGGAACGCAATGGCGGTCTGCGGACCCACCTGCCGTTCGCGGACCCACTGGTGCTTTTCCTCCGCTTCCTTGGCGGTGGGTGCCAGGATGAACTCCTGTCCCGGGAAGATCTTGACGTCATCCGCCGGCCGGCCTGCCTTTAGCGTCCGGGCCACAATGTCCTCCCGGAACTTCTTGGCCTCCTCCAGCCCGGCGTGCCGGGAGAAGATGACGTCGGCGTTGCGGACCGCGAAGTCGCGCCCGTCCGGGGAGTCGCCGGCCTGGAACAGGACCGGGTGCTGCTGGCCGGAGCGCGGGAGGCGGCCGGTGACTTCGACGTCGAAACTCGCGTCCTTGCGGCGGACGGAGGTGATGCCGTCCTCGGCCAGCCATCTGCGGGAGCCCCGGGACCCGGCGATTGCGCCGTCAGCCCAGGAATCCCAGATCGCTTTGGCGGTCTGGACGAATGCTTCGGCCCGGATGTAGCGGTCCTCGTGAGCCAGGAACCCGCCGCGCCGGAAGTTGGCACCGGTCCAGGCGTTGTCCGTGGTCACGATGTTCCACGCCGCCCGGCCGCCCGAGAGAAGGTCCAGGCTGGACAGCCGGTGGGCCAGGTCGGCGGGATCGTTGTAGGTGGTGTTCTGCGTGGCCACGAGTCCGATGTTGGTGGTCACTGCAGCCAGGGCCGCGAGGGCCGTCTGCGCGTCCGGCCGGCCCGCGACGTCGAGCTCGTGGATCCGGCCCAGGTGTTCGCGGAGCCGCAGCCCTTCGCCCAGGAAGAAGGCCGTGAAGAGGCCGCGTTCTGCGGTCTGTGCCACCCGGCGGAAAGATTCGAAGTCGGTCTGGGATCCGCTCTCTGGATCACGCCAGACTGTGGTGTGGTTGACGCCCTGGAAGAAGACGCCGAACTGGATCTGGCCGTTACCGGCAGTGCGCGAGGGGGTGCTCATGGGTCTGGCCTCTCTAGAGGGCCGCGGCGGCGGCATAGCGGTTGGCGGGACGGGGCAGGCCGAAGGATTCACGCAGGGTGCTGCCCGGGAGGGGGCTGGACAGCAGGCCGCTGCGCCGAAGTTCCGGGAGCACCAGGGCGGCCAGCTCCGGAAGGTCGGTGTCCAGCACCGCGGGGCTGATCCAGACCCCGTCGCCCTGCTGGAACAGCTCGGCGAGGAGCTCCACCAGCCCGGCCGCGTCTCCCACGTAGCGGGCGCCGCCCTGCCATGGCTCGTGCGCTTCCAGTTCGGCCAGCCGGTCGGCTGCCCGCTGGCCACGGGCGTCGAGGACCACGTCCAGTTCCAGGAGTGTGCGCGGGGCGCCGGCGTTCCTTGCAGCCTCCGCAGCTGGCGCCAGCTCCTCCGGCTTGGCCGCGGTTACCAGCGCCACGTCGGCTTCGACGGCGGGCAGCAGCGCCGCCGGGGCAATTACCGGCAGTTGCCCCTGGAAGGGGCGCGGAATGATCGACGGGCCCTTCACGGAAAACCGGTTTCCCTCGAAATCCGCATAGTGCAGCTTGCCCGCGTCGAGGAACCGGCCGGTGGCCTCGTCCCGGATCACGGCGTCGTCTTCCCACGAATCCCACAGCCGCCGGGCGCTTTCGACGACGTCCGCCGCCTCCGCGCCGGCCTCCCCGGCGGGAAGTTGGTCGCGGCCCACGGAACGTGCTTCCTGCGGCGTGTTCTCTGCGCTGACCAGCCACCCTGCCCGGCCGCGGGAGGAATAGTCCAGGCTCGCCAGCTGGGTGGCCACGTGGAAGGGCTCCGTGTAGACCACGCCCGCTTCGGGCACCAGGCCGATCGACCTTGTTACCGTCGAGGCGAAGGCCGCACGCTGCACGGCATCTATCCGTCCCGCGACTCCGGCGGCCCCGGTGTCCGTGGTCCGTGAGTCTCTGAACGTGGCCAGGTGAAAGCCGGCGATGTCCGCTGCCTGGACGGTTTCCCGGATGCGGCTGCCGGTGAGCAACGCGCCGGGCTCGTGCGCGGCGAATCGCCAGGCGGCCGGGTGTGCGCCGTCCCCGTCGAGCTCGATGCCGAGCACGGCGGAACGGTTTTTGGGTGTGGGTAATGAAGGCATGGTTCCCTCTTTTTAGGGGCCGCGGACGGCCGTCTCGACATTCACTTGCCGCAATGCGGCCAGGTCTGTTTCCGGAGCACCCCGCCATCAAATGCCTGAGGGTTGCCGCAGCACGAGCCGGTCCTTGGCGTGCTGACTCTGGACCTAGACGTTGAATCTAGGAGGGCTGGCCGGACTTTTCCAAACCGCCGGTCTCGTGGTGTCAATTCGGGAAATACCGCGTCAAGCAGCGGTGCATTCCGTCATGCGCAGCCTTCATTTGTGACGGATTTTGGGCTCCGGTTACCCCCGGTTTCCGGACGTTGAGGACGGTGACGGAGGAGTTTGGCCGGCGCCGGACGCTCCGTAGTGTTCTGCCATGCCCAAGCCTTCCGCGGTTCCCCTCTCGGTCCTTGATCTCAGCCCCGTCTCCGCCGGCCAGACTGCCGCAGACGCCCTGCGGAACAGCATTGCGCTGGCCGTCTCGGCAGAGGCGCTGGGGTACAGCCGCTATTGGCTGGCCGAACACCACTTGAGTCCGGGCGTTGCCGGCTCCGCCCCGCACGTCCTGTCCGCCCTCATTGCCGCGGCGACGAGCAGCATCCGGGTGGGAACGGCGGCCACCATCCTGGGTAACTACCGGCCGGTGCAGATCGCCGAAAACATCGGGACACTGTCCGCCCTGTACCCGGGGCGCGTGGACCTCGGCTTTGGCAGGTCCGGGGTGCCCAAGGTGCCGGCCGAAGAGGCCGGGGCTCCCGCTCCGCTGGCCCCTTCGCCGGCCTCCTCCGGCCCTTCGGGGAACCGCGTGGTGGACGGCCTGGTGATCCCGGCCCCGCGGCCGCTGTTCGGCAGGAAGTTTCCCGAGCGCTTCCAGGTCCAGGCCGATCTGCTGGGGCGGGTGGCCGGTGATGCGGACAACTTCGAAAACGACGTCCAGGACATCATCGCGTTCTTCGCCGGCGAATACCGCGCAGCGCAGGGCACGGAAGTCACCGTCCACCCGGCGCAGGGCCACGCTCCCGGGTTCTGGATCCACGGGTCCAGCGCCGGCCCCAGTGCCCGGCTCGCCGGAAAGCTCGGCCTGCCCTTCGGGGCGAACTATCATGTGGCCCCGGCCGCGGTCCTGGAGTCCGTCGGCGAATACCGGTCGCATTTCAAACCGTCCGCCACCCTGGCTGAGCCGTACGTAGCCGTTTCCGCCGACGTCGTGGTGGCTGAGACCGAATCCCGGGCCAGGACCATCGCAGCCGGGTACGCGGACTGGGTCCACAGCATCAGGACCGGCCGCGGCGCCATTCCCTACCCCGCGCCCGAGGATGCCGAACGCCGGCCGGAGCTGGAGCCGGCCGAAGCGGACCTCATCCAGGACAGGCTGGACACCCGCTTCGTGGGCGACCCCGTGCAGGTGGCGGAGGGGCTGCGCACCCTGCAGCGCGCCACCGGAGCCAATGAACTGCTGGTCACCACCATCACCCACCACCAGTCCGACCGGATCCGGTCCCAGGAGCTGCTCGCGCAGGCCTGGGGACTGTCCTGACACCCTTCCCATCATTAACAAACATTCGAAGGAGCACCAAATGAGCACCGAACAAACCACCAACGATCCGCAGCTGATCAGCGCCGATGAAGCCGCACGGCTTATCGGCGCGGGGGCCCTCCTGATCGACGTCCGCAGCGACAAGGGCAGGGCCAGCACAGGCAGCGTTCCGGCGGCTGTCGTGGTGGACCGCGAGAACGTGGCACAGGACTTTGGGCCGGATTCCCCCGCCCGTCTCACCGGCGTGACCGGAACGGACCAGCAGATCGTCGTCTTCTGCGGCTCGGTCAACGGCTCGCGTCCCGTGGCCGAAAAACTCCGGCTGCTCGGCTACGCCCGTGCCGTGCATGTCGACGGCGGGTTCCCGGCACTGCGCGACGCCGGGGTTCCCGCCAGCGGGCCGACGGTGGAAATCGACGAGCCGGCCCAGCCGGCGGCCGTCTAGCGGGAGTCCGCCAAAGCCTGGTCCGCCGACGCCGTCCCTTCCGCCGATGCCGTCCGTTCCGCTACAGCGGGGCGGGTGGCGTTGCCGTTCCGGCGGCGCACCACCGCGGTCCGGATCCAGTCGAGGCTGCCGGCGGCGATGGCAACGGCGGTCAGGGCCGAACACAGGATGATGCCGTCATGGAAGGCGCCGCGGTAGCCGTTGCCCGCGGCCACGGACCCGGCAGCACTGCCTAAACCGGATCCTGCGTGCAGGAACAGCCCGGCCACGGCGGCCGAACACAGCGCCGCCGAGAACCGTTGGCTCAGCTGGTAGAAGCCGGCAGCCACCCCGGCGGTCCCGGCCGGCGCGTGCCCCAGCGTCAGGGCCTGGTTGGGCGCCACCACGAGGCCCGTCGCCGCTCCCTGGACCAGGCCCACCCCGGCAACAGCCAGCGCCGCGGCCGAGTGGTCCAGGTGCTGCACCGCAGCATCCTTGGCGACGAGGGTGGCGAAGCTGGCGGCCAGTGCGACGACGATGCCGGCCCGGCCGAACCTGGCGACGAACCGCCAGCTGGACCCGGAGGCCAGCAGCATGCCGGCGGACTGGGGTGCCAGGATGCCTGCCGCGGCGAGCGGGGCGAGGCCGCTTCCGGACAGAAAGTAGAAAGCCGTGACCGCGGACATCGCAGCGCCCACGCCGAACTGGCACAGCGCCACCACCGTGCCCAGCACGTAGCCCCCGGAACGGACCAGCCCTGCGCTGAGCAATGGCGTCCGCCCGCGCCGGTGATACAGCAGCTCCCAGCCCGCAAAACCCAGGAGCACCGTTGCTCCTGCGGCCAGCCAGGCCGGGGACGACTCCGGCGTGCCGTAGACCGTGGGGACGAGGAAGGCCACCACCACGGCACCCAGCAGCAGGGCGCCTACCCCGTCGATGGACGCGGAGCCGGGGTGGCGGTCCCGGCCGGGGCGTGCCGGCAGAAACCGGAACGCCAGCGGCACCAGCAGCACCACCAGCGGGACGTTGATGAGGAAGAGCACCCGCCACCCGGCAGAGTCCCCGGCCGCGGACAGGACCAGGCCGCCGGCAAGGGGGCCGCACACGGCGGCGAAGCCCCCGGCGGCGGCGTAGTAGCCCAGTGCCTTGGCCCGTCGGGTTCCGGAAAACAGGTCCTGGAGGAGACCCAGGACCTGCGGATTCAGGGTGCCGGCGCCGAGCCCCTGGAGCAGCCGGGCAGCGACCACCAGAGCCGGGTCGGAGGCCAGTCCGCCCACCAGGCTGAAGGCGCCAAACACCGTTATGCCCGCGATGAAGAGCGCCCTCCTGCCCAGGACGTCCCCGAGCCGTCCCGCCGGAACCAGCGCCACTCCGAACGCCAGCGAATAGCTGGCCAGAATCCACTGCACCTGCGCAGCGTCCGCATCCAGCCCGGCGGTCATCGCCGGAACGGCGAGGACAAAAACCGACTGGTCAAGGAGGGTGATGAAGCCGGCGCCGAGGCACAACCACAGGCCGGCGCGTGCTGATGTATCCGTGTCTGTTGCTCCCCGCCCCATGTCCGGACTCTACGGCTGGCCGGCGGCCGCCCCTGCATCGCGGGTCCGAGGGTGAACCCCCGTGAACGCCGGTGACGGAACCCGCCCGGCCGCCGTCGTAATTTGACCCAAACACCCGGAAAACCGACATCAAAGCTCATGGAGAGACACGCTTGGCAACACGGCTTAAGGCCTTTTGCGGCCGGATGCCCGGCGGCCTACCGTTCCAGCCATGACAATCTACGAGTCGGTGCTGGACGCCATCGGCAACACCCCGTTGGTCAGGCTCACCCGGCTGAGTGACGGGCTGCGCCCGCGCATCTACGCCAAGCTGGAGTTCCAGAACATCGGCGGCAGTGTCAAGGACCGCGCCGCGCTGTCCATGATCCGTGCGGCGGAGCGGGACGGCCTGCTCGCGCCGGGCGGCACCGTGGTTGAAGGCACCAGCGGCAATACGGGGATCGGCCTGAGCCTCGTGGCAGCCCACCTCGGCTACCGCGCGGTGGTGTTCGCCCCTGCGGCCACCGCTGCCGAGAAGATCCGGCTCCTGCGAGCCTACGGCGCAGAGGTGCATCTCGTGGCGGACTTCGTTCCGCGCAGCCACCCGGACCACCTGGCCAACCGCGCGGCCCGGTTCGCCGAGGCCACCCCGGGCGCGTGGCTGGCGCAGCAGTACGACAACCCGGCCAACCCCGGCGCCCACGTGGAATCGACGGGCCCGGAGATCTGGCGCGACACCAATGGCGCGGTCACCCATTTGGTGGCCAGCGTGGGCACCGGCGGGACCATCACCGGGACGGGCCGGTTCCTCAAACAGGCAAGCGGCGGATCGGTCCAGGTGGTGGCCGCCGACCCCGACCACTCCGCGTACGGCGGCGGCGACGGGGCCGCCAAATACGTCGAAGGGGCCGGCCACGCCGTCCATCCCGATTCAGTCGAGGACGTCTGGCCCCAGGCTTTCGATACCTCCCTGGTGGACCGCTACGTGCGGGTCAGCGACAGGGAGTCCATCCTGACCGCCCGGAAGGCCGCCCGGGAAGAGGGCCTGCTCATCAGCGGCACGGCCGGCACTGCGCTGGCCGCAGCCCTGCGGCTGGCTGAAGAACTGGACGAGACCCACACGATCGTGGTGATCATTCCCGATTCCGGGCGCAACTACCTCTCCACGTATTTCGACGACGGCTGGCTGACATCCGCGGGCTTCCTCAAGCCCGCGGCCGAGGAGGGCACCGCAGGGAGCCTGCTGCCCTCTCCTGCCGCGGGCGTGCACATTCTGCCCGTCTCGTGCACCGTGGCCGAGGCGCACACCGAGCTGCAGCGGCGCGGCCTGGAGGACGGTGAACCTGCCTTCGTGGCCCTGGACCGCGGGACCTCGTACGGGAGCGTCCACCCGAGGGAGGTCGCGGCGGCGGTGACGCTGGGTTCGCTGCAGGCCGCCTTGGCGGCAGGACCGTCGCAGGCACGGGAACCCGCGGCACGGCACGGGGTTGCGTTCACCACCCTTGGAACCGGCGAGCTGCTGGCAGATGTACTGCCCGGCGGCGTCCGGCCCGGCGGCGTCCGGCCGGACGGTGGTCTGCTGGATGGTGGCCTGCTGGATGGTGGTCTGCTGGCGGTGCTGGTTGACGGCCGGATCGCCGGAGCGGTGACAGGCTAGCTAGCGTGGCCGGCAGTTTGAAAGCGAAAACCCCTACGGCTTCCAGCCGTAGGGGTAAACGTTGAAGGCGGCGTCTGCGGAAGGGGGATCCAGGTTTGCGGCCCGGTCCGCTTCAGCCCCGTGGAAAGCGTCAGCCGCACCGGTCAGCAGCGGCAACGCCGCCCACACGCCGCCCGCCGCGAGGAGGGCAACGAAGGCCGCGGACAGCAGAAGGACGCTCATGCCCGCCTCCCCGGTGCCGGGCGGAGGCGCACGCCGTCGCGGTTGCCGTACATCTGGCGCCCCTGGCCGCCGGAATCGATGACCCACACCAGGTCGGAGTCCGGCGTCTTTGAGTCGACCCGGCCAGTGTAGGAGTGCCCGGCGGGAAGGGTGACTTCAACCGTGGCCCCCACCGTGATGGCTTCCCAGTCCTCCGCGGGCTGCCAGACGTCGTCGCTGGTTTCCGGCTGCGCGGACCGGCGGCCACGCCGCCGGGACGTGGCCTTCACCCTCGCCACGCCGCCCCGTGTCATGCGACGCCCTCCAGGATCTTGGCCCGCGCCTGCACGGAGACGTAGTCGCCCTTGAAGAAGAGGAGGGGATCGACCTCGGAACGGGCGCTCAGCGCATGAACCGCGGCCACCACAATGGTGTGGTCACCGCCGTCGTACTCCTGGTGCAATTCGCAGTCCACCCAGGCCAGGGCGCCGTCGAGGACGGGGTTGCCGAGGGGCGACGGCGAGTGGTCGACGCCCGCGAACTTGTCCGCACCGGACCGCGCGAACTGGGCCGCCAGGTGCTGGTGGTCTGCGGGAAGGATGTTGATGGTGAAGCGGCCCGCCGCGCGCAGCAGCGGCCAGGTGCTGGAGGTCCGTGCGGGGCTGAAGGTCACCAGCGCCGGTTCCAGCGAGAGGGACGCGAAGGACTGGCAGGTGAACCCGGCAGGGCCGTTCTCGGTGGCCGCGGTGATCACGGTCAGGCCCGTTGCGAAGTGGCCCAGCACGTTGCGGATCCGGCGCGGGCTGAGGTCTGAGAGTTCCGTCATGGCGAGTCCTTTCGAAGCGTGTAGACCCAATCAAGCACCTTGCGGCCCGCTTCCCAACCCGGGCCGCAACGAACTGACGCGCATGGAAACGCAGCTTCACGGCCCGAAGCGGGGCGTAACAAAACAGCCCGAAATGCGTGCCCTGGGTGACGAAGAACGTCGGGGTATGTCGCTGGTGTGGGAGCCGCTCGCGGGGCGCGTTTAGCCTGTGATGCAGGCCTGCGGCCAGCCCCTCAACCTCAAAGGAGTGCACGCGTGACACTGTCAGGAACGGCAACACAGTACCGGATCCGCGAGGCTGCGGAATCAGAGCTCGACGCCGTGGGCCGCGTGACCTACGAGGGCTTCGGGCACCACCTCCCGGGCGCCACGGCGCCTGATTCCGAGCGCCTCGAACTGCTGCTCGACGCCGCGGCCCGTGCCAGGGAGGGTGTGCTTCTGGTCGCCGAGGACGCGGCCGACGGCGGCCTGGCGGGTACCGCGAGCCTGTTGCCTTTTGGTTCACCCCTGGCACGCCAGGCACTCGACGGCGAGATGGAGCTGCGGCTGCTGGCGGTGCTGCCGCAGGCCCGCCGCTCGGGCATCGGCTGGAGGCTGCTCGCCGAGTCGGCAAACCTCGCGCAGGCCACCGGCGCCGGCGGCCTGGTGCTCGACACCGGGGCGGAGAACGAGCGGTCGCAGCAGCTCTACCGGCGCTTCGGCTTTGTCCGGCGGCCGGAACGGGAACGGCCGCGGCCCGCCCCGAAAGTCCAGCTGGTGGTCTACACGCTGGATCTGGCGGGCTACCAGGCCGCGTAGTTCCGTCCAGCTCCGGCGTAGTCAGCCGCAACGTAACGACCGAGTTCTACACACAGAGGACACCTTGCCCGGGCTTTGCCTAGGCTACCGGTACGTGGTGTGCCCGAGAGGCCAGGGAGCGGTCTGCAAAACCGTTGACGCGGGTTCGAATCCCGCCATCACGTCAGGTTCGGGAGGACGACGGCGCCGGGCGTGCGTTTAGTTGTGCAGCCGCAGCCGCGCAAAAAAGTCTCCGATGATCAGTCTGGAGTCCACGCCCGTGTAGGTCCTCCTGGAGGGCAGGCTGTCTGTTTCCTCGAAGGTGCACGTGACGTCGTCGAGCCCGGTGACGACAAGTGGCGCGCTGTCCCCCAGACACCACAGCGGACCGAATTTGACGAAGTCAGGGACCTGCACGGTGTTGAACCGCTCCCACAGCCAGGCACCGCCCGGGCCCGCCGTTTTAAGCGAATAGTCGAGTTCGGCAACAGAAATGACAAGCTGGCGGTAGGTTTCCAAAGGAAACTGCCACACGCCGAGCTGCTGATTGTCCAGCACAAACCGGGCGGCGGCAGGATCCGTGTAGTAGTTGTATTCATCCTCGTTCGCAGCGGACCCGCCGACCCAGGCAAGCCTGAACAAGGCGGCGATTTCCGGTTCCACGAGGAGTGCGTCGGCGACATTCGTCAGCGGACCGGCACACACGAGGATCAGAGGAATGTCGTCAGAGGTGCCGGCCTTGACGGCGCCAATGATGGCCCGTGCTGCCGCATTGTCCCGGCGTTGCCCGGTAAAAGAAGTGTCCGGGCCCGCGTGTACGGTTGCCAGCTCCGGGAGCTTCAGGACCCGAAGCAGGTCCTCAGCCAGGCCCGCCCCTGCCTGTGCCATGCCTTCAGGCGGCCCGAACATCGGGTTGGTCAGCGAGCTCGTGATCGCGATGATCCGGTTCGCGGGAGACAACGCGTGATGGGCCAACCCGATCAGTCCGTCCGGATCACCTGCCCAGTCGTTGTCCAGGATGATTCGGCAGCGCG
This sequence comes from Arthrobacter sp. NPDC056493, assembly GCF_042795115.1. Lineage (NCBI taxonomy): Bacteria > Bacillati > Actinomycetota > Actinomycetes > Micrococcales > Micrococcaceae > Arthrobacter > Arthrobacter sp. NPDC056493. The sequence continues at coordinate 31,639 of NZ_JBHTSL010000048.1, forward strand.
GTTCCACGTTGATCATGTTCACCTGAGTAAGCGTGGCTCGATCGGCCCTGCCTTGCCTCCGGCGATTTCAATGACTGGAAACCAACTGCCTACGTTTGGCCAGCACCGCAGATAGCGCCAGGACCAGAATGCCTGCCAGCGGCACTACGATGAGGCCGACGCGCAGGCTGGCGGCATCGGCGATGGCGCCCACGAGCGGCGGCGAGACCAGGAAGCCAACGCGCATCAGCCAGCTCACCATCGTGAGCCCTGTCCCGGGCCGCAGCCCGGGGAGCTCGTCCGCTGCGTGCATGGCCGCGGGCACGAGGGTTGCCACGCCGAGGCCGGCCGCCGCGAAGCCGAGAATGGTCCCGGGGATGCTGGGGACAGCCAGGGCAGTGCCCATCCCGACGGCGGCGATCACACCGCCGGCCCGCGCCACCGTGCGCTGGCCAAACCGGTCAACGAGCCGGTCGCCCAGCAGGCGGCCAATGAACTGGGCGCCGGTCAGCGCCACAAAGCCCAGGCCGGCGATGGTGGTGGCCGCCCCGAGGGTGTCGCTGAGGTAGATGGCTGACCACGAACTGCCGGCGTCCTCCACGAGGGCGCCTGCCGTGGCGATGAGCACCAGGGCAGCCAGGACGCCGTACTTGGCGACTGCTCCCCGGGCGGCCGACGCCGGGCCCAAAGCCGGTGCCGCTGTTCCGTTCGCCGTTGTTCCGTTCGCCGCATCAGCGGCGGCAGCACCGCCGTCGTCAGTTTCCGGTCCCGGGAGGAGGAAGCGGTAGCAGCATAGCGTCAGCGCCGCGAACAGCGCGGCAGAAATCGAGAGGTGGATTCCGGGCGCAAGATTCAGGCCCGCCGCCGCGGCGCCCATCAGGCCGCCCAGCACCGCGCCAATGCTCCACACCGCGTGCAGGGAGTTGATGATGGAGCGCTGGTACAGCCGCTGGACGCGCAGCCCGTGGGCGTTCTGCGCCACGTCCGTCACGGCGTCCATGGCTCCGGCGAAGAAGAGCGCCGCGGCGAGCGCCGCCCAGGACGGCGCCATGCCCGCGCACAGGATGCCCGCACTGGTCAGGATGGTGCCCGCCACCGCCACCCGCGAGGACCGGAAGCGGCGGATCAGCACTCCGGCGGCGAGTCCTGCGAGAAGAGCGCCGAGCGGGAATGCCGCCACGGCAAGGCCGAATTGCGCGTTGCTCAGGCCCAGGTCCGCCATGATGGCCGGGTACCGGGGCAGCAGGTTGGCGAAGAGCGCGCCGTTGGTGAGGAAGAGGATGGCCACCGCGGCGCGGGCCTTGCCGTTCCTGCCGGGCGGGGCGGAGAGGACGACGGCGGCGGTCTGCGCTCTTGTCGAAGAGTTGTTCACTGCGGGGTCACTATTCTGTTCACGGCGTCGCGAACGGTCTCGGCGGACATGGGGTTCAGGGCCAGCGCCCGGTGGATGGAGAGGCCCTCGATCAGGGCGTCAAGCATCACCGTTGTGGCGGGATCGAAGTGCCGTGCTAGGGCGGCACGGCTCCTGGCCATCCACGTGTCGGTTACCCGGCGCAGGTCCGGCCGGCGCGCGGCCAGGGCATAGAGCTCGTAGGTCAGCAGGATGTTCCGGCGTTCCCCCAGCAACTCCCCGGTGATGAGCCCCACCACCGCTTCCCGCGCAGCGTCCGGGCCGTCGGCGCCGGACAGGACGGCTTCGAATCCGTCCGCGGTCTCGTCGGCAAGCTTCGTGAAGGCGGCCGCAAACAGGTCGTCCAGGCCCTTGAAGTGGTAGGTCAGCGAGCCGAGGGGCACGTCCGCGGCCTGGGCAACTTTCCGGTGGGTGGTGGCGGCAACGCCATGTTCGGCGATGACATCCAGCGCCACCTCGATGAGCCGCTGCCGGCGGTTGGGGTCGTGGCGCCGCACGCTCACAGGCTGCGGACGACGCGGGCGGGGTTGCCGACGGCCACGACGTTCGCCGGCACGTCCCTGGTCACCACGGCACCGGCGCCGATCACGGAGTTCTCCCCCACGGTCACGCCGGGCAGGATGATTGCGCCGCCGCCGATCCAGACGTTGTCGCCGATGGTGATGGGCTTCGCGGCTTCGAGCTTGTCCCGGCGCGGTCCGGGCTCCACCGGGTGGGTGGGCGTGAGCAGCTGGACGTTCGGGCCAATCTGCACGTCGTCGCCGATGGTGATGGCCGCAACGTCCAGGGCCGTGAAGTTGAAGTTGATGAAGGTCCGGGAACCGATCCGGATGTACTTGCCGTAGTCCACGAACAGCGGCGGCCGGATGTCCGTGTCCTCGCCGATCGCACCAAGGAGGTCGGCCAGGATCCGCTTGGCCCCATCCCGGTCCGTGGCCCACGTCCGGCCGTAGCGGTCGGCGAGCTCCATGCCGCGCGCGTTGTCGGCGGCGAGGTTGGGGTCGTCGGCGATGTACAGGTCCCCGGCGAGCATCCGCTCCTGCATCGTCCGGCTGTCACCGGCAAAGTACTGCTCCACAATAGATCCTTCCGGAAGGCGTTATGTACAAACGTACACTTGTTGCGTACGAATGTACATAACGCCCTCCACAGGCCCGGGGAGGATCAGTTCTTGACCACGTCCAGCTCAACGACGGCCCAGGACAGGGCCGGGAGGGTCAGCCGGAGCTCGGAGCCGGTGGCCTTCGCCCCGTCGAGGGGCTTGAGGCCCACGCGGTCCGGGCTGCCCTGGGTGTTGATGGTGAAGCGGTCCCCGCCTTCAGGGATTTCCAGGACCTCGGCACGCAGCACCTGCCGGGCGTCGAAGCCGCGGAGTGCCACCTCGACGTCGGCCGCCTCCTCCAGGCCGCGGTTCGCGAAGAACAGCGCCACCCGGCCGGTTTCCTCGTTCCACGTCGCACTGACGTCCACAAGGTCGGTGTCGCCAAACCGGGCGTTCCCGTACTTGTCCGAGTCGACGGACAGGCGCAGGATCTGCCCCTTCGCCAGTTCGGCCATCCGGGCGAAGGGGTGGAAGATGCTCTGGCGCCAGGCCGGGCCGTTCTCCTCGCTGAAGATCGGGGCGATCACGTTGACCAGCTGCGCCTGGTTGGCGATCTTGACCCGGTCGCCGTGGCGGAGCAGCGAGTTGAGCAGCGTTCCGACGACGACGGCGTCCGTCACGTTGTACTTGTCCTCGATGACCCTGGGGTGCTCGCGCCAGCCCGCCTTGGAGACGTTGTGCGGCTGGTCCTCGGTGTCCAGGCCGCGCTGGTACCAGACGTTCCACTCGTCGAAGGACAGGTTGATGTGCTTCTTGTGCTTGCCCTTCGCCCGGACGGCGTCGGCGGTGGCGATCACCGATTCGATGAAGTAGTCGGTGTCGACCGCGCTGGCGAGGAAGCTGCCGACGTCGCCGTCGTGCTCCTGGTAGTAGGCGTGGAGCGAGACGTAGTCCACTTCCTCGTAGGCGTGGGTCAGCACTGTCTGCTCCCAGGCGCCGAAGGTGGGCATGCCGGAGTTGGAGCTGCCGCAGGCCACCAGTTCGATGTCCGGGTCCACGAACCGCATGGCCTTGGCGGCTTCCTGGGCCAGCCGGCCGTACTCCTCGGCGGTTTTGTGGCCGATCTGCCAGGGCCCGTCCATTTCATTGCCGAGGCACCAAAGCTTGATGTTGAACGGGTCCTTGTGCCCGTTCCTGGCCCGCAGGTCGGACAGGTAGGTGCCGCCCGGGTGGTTGGCGTACTCCACGATCTCGCGGGCCGCGTCCACTCCCCTGGTGCCCAGGTTGATGGCTTCCATGATTTCGGTGCCGGCCTGCCGGGACCAGTCGACGAACTCGTGCAGGCCGAAGGCGTTGGTCTCCAGGGTGTGCCAGGCGCCGTCGAGCCGGCGGGGCCGGTTTTCCCGGGGGCCGATGCCGTCCTCCCAGTTGTAGCCGGAGACGAAGTTGCCGCCGGGGTAGCGGATGACGGTGGCCCCGAGCTCCTTGACGAGCTTGAGCACGTCCTGCCGGAAGCCGTTGTCGTCGGCCTCAGGGTGACCGGGTTCGTAGATGCCGGTGTAGACGCAGCGGCCCATGTGCTCCACGAAGGAGCCGAAGAGGCGGCGGGGCACTTCCCCGATGGTGAAGTCGCGGTCGAGGGTGATCCTTGCGCGGGACATGTGGGGTATCTCCTTGGTCGTGGTTCTAATCTGTTGAAAATCAGTTGAAAGCGAAGGTGCCGGATCAGGTCCCGGCGAGTCCCGTCGTCGCAACGCCCTTGATGATCTGGCGCTGGAAGAACAGGAAAACGAGGATGAGCGGCAGCGCCGCGAGCAGCGCGGAGGCCATGTTCTGTGCGTACTGGATGCCGTAGGCGCTCTTGATGGTCTGCAGCCCCACCGGCAGGGTCAGGATGGAGCCGTCGTTGGTGGAGATGAAGGGCCAGAGGAAGTTGTTCCACGCGCCGATGAACACGAAGATCGCGACGGCGGCCAGGATGGGCCGTGAGAGCGGCAGGATGATCTGGGTGAAGATCCGCATCCGGCTTGCGCCGTCCATCACCGCTGCTTCCTCCAGTTCACGCGGGATCTGATCGAAGAACTTCTTGAGCACGAACACCATGGCGGGGTGGATGACCTGCGGCAGGATGATGGCCCACGACGTGTCGATCATGTGCAGCGCCAGCATTTGGTAGAACAGCGGGATGATCAGCACCGGCGGCGGAATGATGATGGAGGCGATGATCACCGTCATCAGCACCTTCTTGCCCCGGAAGTCGATGCGGGACAGGGCGTAGGCCACCAGCGCGGAGATGGCCAGCGTGATCACGGTGATGGCCGCGGAGGTGTAGAGGGAGTTCCACGTCCACAGCGGGATGTTGCCGTCCTGGAACACCTTGATGAAGGCGTCGGCGGTAAAGCCCGACGGCGGGATCCAGCTTACTTTCGGCGCCGCGGCATCCGTTTCACTCTTGAAAGCGGTGGCCGTTGCCCAGGCGAAGGGAATAAGCCAAAGGACGGCCAGGATCGCGGCGACCGCCAGGACGGCGGCCCTGCCGGCCGTCATTTTCCTGCGGGGCCGGCGGAGCGTTGAGGCTGATGTACTGCGGGGGGCGGGTCGGGTGAGTGTCTGGGTTGCCATGGTTATGCACTCCTGCGGCGAGTGATGAAGAACTGCATGACCGAGACGGCCACGATCAGCCCGAAGAAGATGTAGGAGATGGCTGCGGAGTAGCCCAGCCGGTAGCCGGTGAACCCGGTTTCGAAGATGTACTGCACCACCGGCCGGGTTGATCCCGCCGGGCCGCCGGCCGTCATCTGGTACACCTGATCGAAGATCTTCAGCGAGGCCAGCATCTGCAGGAGCACGATCATCACGGTGGTCGGGGTCAGCTGCGGCAGCGTAATGGAGAAGAACTGCCGCCAGGCTCCGGCCCCGTCCAGTGAGGCGGCCTCGTAGTGCTGGGCGGGGATGTTCTGCATGGCGGCCAGGTACAGCAGGAAGTTGAAGCCCACCGTCCACCAGAGGGTGGCGATGACGATGGCCCACATGGCCACGTTCGGGTCGTTCAGCCAGGCCACCTTCGGCAGTCCGATTTTCGCGAGGGAGTCGTTAATCAGGCCCAGCTGGGGGTTGTACATCCAGGAGAAGAAGAGGGACACCACGGTGGAGGCCAGCAGGTACGGCGCAAAGTAGGACAGCCGCCACAGCCACTGCGCCGGCAGCCCCACGTTGACCAGCGCTGCCATGACGAGGGCCACGAGCACCAGCGGAACGGTACTGATCACCGTGAAGTAGAGGGTGTTGCCCAGGGAATGCCACATGTCGGCGTCCGCCAGGGCTTCGGCGTAGTTGGCCAGGCCGATCAGGCTGTCATTGGCTCCCGTCAGTGACTTGCCGGTGAGGCTCATGTACAGGCCGTAAAGCAGCGGCCAGACGAGGAACACCAAAAAGAACGCCAGGAACGGGGCGGCGAAGCCCCAGCCGTTGAGGTTGTCCCGGGTCCGGCGCGGACTCGACTGGGGCGGGTCGGTTTTGGAAGGGTTTCCACGGGGCTGGTTTCGACGGGGCCGGCCGGTCAGTGCCGGCGCCTTCTGCCCGGCGTCTTGGGATGTTGCTAAGGAACTCATCGGGGACTCCTTTGTCGCTTAGTGCTTAAGCTCAGTGGCCTCAGACCGGGTTGGGCCGGGAAAGAAGGGTGTTGGTGCGCCGCACAAAGGCGTCCCAGCCGTCGGCTGCCTTGTCGCGGCCGAGGAGTACGTTCTGCACGTTTTCCGCAAAGTAGGTCTGCCAGTCCGAGCCCGAGCCGCTGAACCAGGCCTCGGGGTCGTAGGCGATGATGTCGGCGGCGTTGGCGTAGTGGATCTGGGGTGTGAGTTCCCGGTAGGCCTGCGACTGGACAATGGGCTGGTAGGCCGGAATGTGGCCGGCCTCGGCCCAGGACAGTGACCCCTTGAGGATGTCGCTGACGAACTTGTACACGTCGCGCCGCTTCTGGTCGTCGACGTTCAATTGGCGCGGGAGGACGAAGGAGTGCGAGTCCGCGTACGACGCCGGGGTCCCGTAGAGCGTGGGGATGGTGGCGGCGTCGACGGGCAGCTCCGCCTTCTTGAAGGTGGGTAGTTCCCAGACGCCGCTGAACAGCATCCCCGAACCGCCGCGGGCGAATTCGGCGATGCCCGTGCCGATGTCCCCGCTCTTGGCGGCGACGGTGTCATCAAACAGAGAGGCCATGAATTCCAGGGACTCGACGGCGGCATCCCGGTCCGCCTTCATCGGCTGGCCCGGGGTGAGCTCCATGTCAGCGCCGTGCTGCTTGTAGAGCGTGTAGAACAGGCGCCACATCTGCGATCCGCTGCCGAGGTAGCCGAAGGACAGTCCGTGCGCCTGCGTCACTTTCTGCATCTCGCGGGCCATGGCGAGGAAGTCCTGCGGTGACGTCACCTCCTGCAGCTGGCCGTTCGCGGCGAGCAGTCCCGCCTTGCCGGCAATATCGGTGTTGTAGAACATGACGAATGGGTGGGAGTCCAGGGCGATGGAGAACACCTGGCCGTTGTGCTGGCTCTTGTCCCAGATCCTTGGGGCGAAGCTCCCGGCCGTAACGCCGTGTTCCGCCAGCAGCGACATGTCCCAGGGGTCAATGAGTCCGCCGGGCGCGTAGCCGGGCACCCGGCTCGCGTGCATGATGGCCAGTTCGGGCGGCCGGCCGCCGGCCGACGCCATTGCCAGCTTTGTGTAGTAGGGCGGACCCCAGGCAAGGACGGTCGGATGCACTTTGAAGCCGGGGTTGGCCCCGTTCGCCGCGCTGATCATGGCCTGCATCTTGATGCCGTCGCCGCCGGACAGCAGGTGCCAGAACGCAATGTCCCGCACGGCCGCCGCCGAGGCGGTTCCGCCGCAGCCCGTGAGGCCGGCCGCGGCGAACAGGCTACCCATGGCTGCGGTTCCTGCCAGCAGCTGCCGCCGTGACACCTGCCTGTCGGGCAACTGCTTGCGGGACAACTGTTTCCCGCCGAAAAATTCAAACTGCTTCACCCGTCACTCCTTTGGATGGGTCCGCTGAAAGTAATCCTGATGGCACCGCGCCAGGTGTTCCGGTTCGCTGCATCCCGGGTCCGGTGCAGTCTGGCGTGTGACGCAGACCTCACATTACATCGTTGTAAAACGCGGCACAAGGAAAAATTGTTAGCGCCAACAAGATGATGTGGCGGTCTCGTTTAGCTGCGGGTGCTGTCCCGCTCCACGATGGTGTAGTCGACCGTGACCACGCGCTGCCCGCCGGTACGGTCGGCCATCCGCTCGGTGAGGAGGCGCAGGGCCTCGCTGGCCACCCGGCGCTTGTCGAAGGACACGGTGGTGAGCGACGGCACGGCAAATTGCCCGTCGGCGATGTCGTCGAAGCCGGCCACAGCAACGTCGTCCGGGACCCTGATTCCCCGTTTCCACAGCACGCTGAGCGCGCCGATGGCCATGGAGTCGGTGAAGCAGAACAGCGCGTCCGGAAGCGGGTGCGAGTCCAGATACGAGGCCATGGCGCCCGCCGCCGTGTCGGGTGTCCACTTCTCGCAGGGGATGAGCAATGAGTCATCCCGGTCAATGCCGAGTTCCTTGAGCGCCGCCTGGTAGCCGCGGGTGCGCAGAACTGCAGCTGCCGAGTGCCGTCCTTCTGCTGTTCCGAGCACCGCGATACGGCGGCGGCCCGTCCGGGCCAGCGCGAGGGTCATATCGCGCGCGGCCGCCACGCTGTCCACCCACACCCGGTCCGCCAGCTGTTGGGACACCTCCCCCAGCAGGACCACCGGGGGGAGGGAGACGCCCACTTGGACGGCGGTCTCGTCCAGCACCACGGGGTTCAGGATCAGCCCGTCGATGAGGTTGGACCGCGCGCGCGACATCAGTTCGTATTCGCGCCGGGGATCGGATCCGGTTTCCTCGATCTGGACGCTCCAGCCCTGTTCGTGGGCCACCTCCACCACGTTGTGCGCGATTTCAGCGGAGTACGGCGTGGCCAGGTCCGGCAGTGCCAGGGCAATGACTCCCGATCTGCCGTTGCGCAGGCCGCGGGCGGAGAGGTTGGGCACATAGTCGAGTTCGAGGATGGCCTGTTCCACTTTGAGCCTGGTGGCTCCGCTGACCGGCACCACGCCGTTCATCACGTTCGAGACAGTCTTGGGTGAAACCCCGGCATGCCGCGCGACGTCCTTGACCGTTGCGCGCACTGCTCCCCTTTCACCGACGGATGTGAACGATGTTACAGCCGCTACCCGGCCTGGCTGGCGCCGGCAGCCGGGCCGGCCTTCCGGCGTCGGCCGTTCACCAGAAGCCAAACCGCCACGCCGACCACGAGCGCTCCCACCCCGCCGGCCACTGCGGGCAGGGTGTTTGAGGAGCCTGCGGCTGGTTGCGCTGCTGCTTCCGTGGCCTGGGTTGCGGCCGGCGCGGCCGCCTTCGGCGCCCCGGACGCAGCCGGCGTTGCCGCCGTCGAACCTTGCGACGCCGCGGCCAAGGCCGCCGCGGAGTACCTGCCTACCGCGCCGTCGCCCGGCAGTGAAGCCGGGGGGCTGACCACGATGACTGAACCGTCCGGGGCTACCGCCAGGTGACCGGGGCCGCCGTCGGTGGGGATGGAGCCTGCCACCGCCTTGGCGTGGGGTGGGATCACGGACAGCTTCTGGGTCAGCAGGCTCGTCACATAAAGCGAGCCGTCCGGGGCGAGGGCGACGTCCTGCGGGCCGCCCTCCACATAGATCCGGTCGGCCACGGTGCCGGTGCCCGGTTTGATGACGGCGATGTCATTGGACTTGATGTTGGCTACGTAGACGGTTCCGTCAGGTCCGGCAGCGATCCCGTGCGGCTGCTCCGACGTTCCGGTGTCTGAGACCAGCTCGATGGTCTTCGAGACCGCGTCCGTCCCGGCCGGGATCACAGAGACTGTGCCGGCGGTCTGATTGGTCACGAACGCCGTTCCGTCCTTGCCCACCGCTATTCCCGCCGGGCCCGCCCCTACCTTGACGGTCCGGTCCACCGCTGTGCCGTTGGGCGCAATGACGGACACGGTGTTGCCCGCGGAATTGGCGACGTACACCGTTCCGTCCGGTCCCACGGCGAGCGGATGCAGCCCGGCGGACACCGGAACGGTCCGTGCCACACTGGCCGCCCCGGGCGGGATAACCCCGACGACGCCATCTCCCGCGTCGTCCGCCGTCGCCACATACAGCATGCCGTCCGGGCCGAGCGCGAGCCCGGTGGTGATGTGACCGCCGGTGCTGATGGTCCGCGAAGACATGGTGGCACCGGAGGGAACCACGAAGACGCCTCCGCCCTGGCCGTAATTGGCGAGATAGGCCGTCCCGTCGGCCGCAATGGCCACCCGCACCGGCGTGCCGTAGATGGAGATTGCCTGGTCGGGCGCTGCCACGGCCGGCGCTGCCGCCAGGCTCAGGATTGTTCCAACCACGGCAGCGAACGTGGCCCAGCGGTACTTCATGAAATTTTCCCCCAAGAGATTCCCCAAATAATGCTTCGGCGTGAAGCCAACCGAAAGAAGCCTACTAGCTGACAGGACGGCCGGGTTGACAGCGCCCATTGACCCCTGCCCACGGAGTCCGAATAGTGGAGGGCATGGCAACAGCGATTTCCGATGCAGAGTTCTCATCCGCCGACGGCGTCGCGGAATGGCGGGTGCTCTTCTGGGGCGCGAAAACCCTTTACGAGACAGGCGACTTTGCCACGGGTGCCAAGTTTGTTGCCGCGATCGCGGAGGCCGCCGAAGCGCTCGGCCACGCCCCGCTGGTGGACCTGCGTCCGGACACCGTGACCGTCCAGGTGATTACGCCAGGCGTGGGGCTGAGCGACCGCGACCTCGAGCTTGCCCGCAGGATTTCCGGTGCCGCGGCGCTGCTTGGGCTGAAGGCGGACCCATCGGCCGTGCAGCACGTCCAGCTCGCGTTCGACGCCGCCGACCGCCCCGCCGTCATGGAGTTCTGGCGTGCGGCGCTGGGTTACGTCGCCGTCGGGGACGAGGACCTCATCGAACCCAACCTGATCGGTCCGCCCGCCTGGTTCCAGGACAAGGAGTTTGTCACGCCGCGCAACCGGATCCACGTGGACGTTTCGCTCCCGCATGACCAGGCGCAGGCCCGCGTCGACGCCATCGTGGCCGCCGGTGGCCGCGTCCTCGGTGACCGCTTCGCGCCTGCGTGGGTTTCCCTCATCGACCCCGAGGGGAATGTGGTGGACATTTGCACGTGGCAGGGACGTGACTGACGGCCCTGCACCCGCACGGAAAGCAAGGAGAGAACTATGAGCAGCAGCGGTCCTGTACTTGTGGTGGGCGGAACCGGCATGCTGGGCGGCAAGGTAGTGGCCGCGCTGCAGGCCAAGGGCAAGCCGGTGCGCGCCCTGGTGCGGGCCGGTTCGGACGCCACCGGGCTCCAGGACGGCGGTGTGGAGGTTGTCCGCGGGGACATGATGGACCCCGATTCCGTGCTCCGCGCCATGGAGGGGGCCGATGCCGTCATCACCTCGGCGGCCGGATACACGCGGCACAGCAAGGGCGACACTGCCGACATTGACATCACCGGCAATGCCAACCTCGCCGACGCCGCCGCCCGTGCCGGTGTTCGCAGGTTCGTGCTCACCAGCATCCTCACCTGCGACCAGACGCCCGGCGTGCCGCATTTCTGGCACAAGAGGCTGGCCGAGGACCGGCTTGAGGAACTGCAGGTTCCGTTCGTGGCGCTCCGTCCGGGTGCCTTCCTGGACCAGGTGGCCCGGTTCGGCGGCGACCCGTTCGCGAAGCGCCGGCTGACCTGGTTCGGCTCGGACCAGGTCCCCATGACGTTCGTGCTGACATCCGATCTCGCCGGGTACCTGGCGGCTGCCGTCGACGCGGACGTGGCCCCCGGGTCGCGCATCGACATCGGCTGGGACCGCCCGGTGTCCATGCACCAAATTGCAGATATCAGCGGGCGGCTTCTCGGGGAACGGATCAGCGTCCGTTCCATTCCGGCCGGTCTCCTGCGCGGTGCCGGGAAGATCCTCGGCCGGGCCGTTCCGCTGGCCCGTGACATGAGTGCCATGATCGACTGGTTCCAGACCGGAAAGTACGTCGCGGACACCGCCCGCCAGCGTGAGGTCTTCGGACCGCCGCCCACTGCGGAGGACGCCGTCGCCCGGTTCCTGCAACAGCTCGGACACACAGTCCGGCCGTAGCTATGCGGCGAAGACGCCTGGTGTGGTTCCCAGGATGCGCCGGAAGTGCCTGGTGAGGTGCGCCTGGTCCGCCCCCGTCGGACCTCGCAGTCCGGTTTCCCAGGCCGGCCCGGGAATGGTGGGATGACGTGGTTCGCACCTGCACGATGATCCGCATGTTCTGCAATCAGAACCACGCCGAACAGTGGACGCAGACCGCACAGCCGCGAGCACAGCCAGTCGCTGCTCGACGGGCGCGGCCTGACAGGCGCATTCTGGCAGCTGCCCTGACAACGGGACGGACGACGGCGGGAGGCCCCG
>NZ_JBHTSL010000049.1:0-42875 GCF_042795115.1 Arthrobacter sp. NPDC056493
CTTAAGCCCCGGACTCCGGGGCTTAAGTGTGCGTTCGCGCTCTCCTTTTCGGAAGTAAGTTGTGCACAACTGAATTGCGCGCTACCGTTAAGGTCATGCCCGATGCTCCCCGTCTCGACCGCCAGGTGTGCTTTGCCCTCTACTCCGCCTCGCGGGCTGCCACGGCCGTCTACCGCCCGCTCCTTGAAGAGCTCGGCCTGACCTACCCGCAGTACCTCGTCATGCTGGTGCTCTGGGAGAACGAACCCCGCGGCGTGCGCGAACTGGGGGAGGAACTTGGCCTCGACTCCGGGACGCTCTCGCCCCTCCTGAAGCGCCTCGAAACGCTGGGCTTCGTGGAGCGGCGCCGGTCGGCCGAGGATGAGCGCAGGGTTGCCGTGCACCTGACCGGTGCCGGCAGAGCCTTGAGCAGCAAGGCCTCCGGCGTGCCGCAGCACCTCGCTGCCGCAGCGGGCCTGAGCCCCACGGAACTCGATCAGCTGCGCGCAACCCTCGGCAAGCTCACGGCAGCCCTGCACGGTTCGCTCTAGGCAGCCCCCGGCAAATGCCAACCCCCCAAACCACCTGACCTCCCAACCGGAAGGAAACACATTGAAGACCCTCTACACAGCCGAGGCCCTCGCCTCCGGCGAAGGCCGCGACGGATCCGCGCGGACCAGGGACGGCAAACTCGACGTCGACCTCGCCAGCCCGGTGGAGCTGGGCGGGAACGGCGAGGGCACCAACCCGGAGCAGCTGTTCGCCGCCGGGTATGCGGCGTGCTTCCACTCCGCCCTCCGCGTGGTCGGCCGGCAGGCCCGGGCAGACCTCACGGACTCCGCCGTCGCAGCCAAGATCCACTTCGGCGCCCTCGAGGACCGCGAGGGCTACGGTCTGGCCGCCGAGCTGGAAATCGCCCTCCCCGCACTGGACCGCACCACCGCCGAGGCGCTCATGGCCAAGGCGCACAGCATCTGCCCGTACTCCAACGTGACGCGCGGCAACATGGACGTCGCACTGACGCTCGTGGAGTTCGCAGCGTGAGCGCCGGGGCAGCAGGGTCCGAAACGGCGTTGCCGGTGACCAGCCGCGAGATCCAGCTGGCCTCCCGGCCGGACGGGCGGCCCGTCCCGGAAAACTTCAGGCTCGCCGAAACGGCAGTCCCGGCCCTCACAGAGGGCCAGGTCCTGGTCCGGAACCTCTTCATCTCGGTGGACCCCTACATGCGCGGCCGCATGAACGACGCCAAATCCTATTCAGCGCCGTTTGCGCTGGACACAGCGCTCGACGGCGGTGCGGTGGGTGAGGTGATCGCGTCCCGGTCCGATGAGCGCAAGGTGGGGGACGTCGTCGTACATCAGCGCGGCTGGCGGGAGCACGCGGTGGTGGACGCGGAGCGGACAACTCCCGTGGATACAGAGCTCGCGCCGGCCTCGGCGTTCCTTGGTGCGCTGGGCATGACCGGACTCACCGCGTATGCAGGCCTGCTGAAGGTCGCGGAGTTCAAGCCCGGCGACGCCGTGTTCGTCTCGGGTGCCGCCGGAGCAGTGGGCTCGCTCGTGGGGCAGATCGCCAAGGCGATGGGGGCCACAAAGGTGATTGGCAGCGCGGGCACACCGGAGAAGGTTGCCCGTCTGCTGGACCTGGGCTTCGACTCGGCGTTCAACTACCGCGACGCCCCCGTCCTGGACCAGCTGAAGGCAGCCGCGGGCAGTGAGGGAATCGACGTGTACTTCGACAACGTCGGCGGGGACCACCTCGAAGCCGCGCTGTCAGTCCTCAACGTCGGCGGCCGCGTGGCCATGTGCGGTGCGATCGCCCAGTACAACTCGACGGAGCCGCCGGCCGCGCCCCGCAACCTCGCCGTCGCGATCGGCAAGCAGCTCACGCTGCGCGGATTCCTCGTGGGCGGCCAGCGGCAGCATGCCGTCGAGTTCGCCGGGCGAATGGCCGGCTGGCTCGCCGACGGGACCGTCCGCTACGACGAGACTGTGGTCGACGGCCTGGAGAACGCGCCCCGGGCCTTCATGGACATGCTCGACGGCGGAAACACCGGGAAGATGCTCGTCCGCCTCTAGCCAGTACAACAGTCCCGGTGCTCGAACGGACGCTGCCCCGAGGGCGAACGCGCACTTAAGACCCGACACGCGGGGCTTAAGTGTGCGTTCGCGCCGGGCGTGTTAGCCGGACACGGAGCAGGACACTAAAGTGGCTCATGAGTGCGCTTCAGCGCACCCGGGTGCCGGCCAGCGGCATCCGTACGCCAAGGGGTGACGGCCGTGCAGAACGACGCCAACGCAATGGGCGCCATTATCGACTGGGCGGCCCTCGAAGGTGCCGCGCTCGAAGCCATGAAGAACGCCTACGCGCCCTACTCCAACTTTCCGGTGGGGGCCTCGGCCTTCACGGCGGACGGCCGGATTGTGAGCGGCTGCAATGTGGAGAATGCCAGCTACGGCCTGACGTTGTGCGCCGAGTGCGTCCTCGTGGGGAACCTGCAGATGACCGGCGGCGGCCTCCTGCGGGCCTTCTACTGCGTGGACGGCAGCGGCAACGTGCTCATGCCCTGCGGACGCTGCCGGCAGCTGCTCTACGAGTTCCGGGCACCTGGTATGGAGCTCATGACCACGCAGGGGATCAGGACTATGGACCAGGTGCTGCCCGACGCATTTGGCCCCGAACACCTGGAGGGAACCCGGTGACCCAAAGGACCGAGCCGTTCGACGCCGTCGACATCATCCGGACCAAGCGCGACAAGGGCGCGCTCAGCCCCGGGCAGATCGACTGGACCATCGACGCGTACACCCGCGGTGTCATCGCGGAGGAGCAGATGGCGGCCCTGAACATGGCCATCCTGCTTAACGGCATGGACCGTGCCGAGATCTCCCAATGGACCGCGGCAATGATCGCCTCGGGGGAGCGGATGAACTTCTCCGGCCTGCGGCGGCCCGACGGCGGCGTGAAAGTAACCACCGACAAGCACTCCACTGGCGGGGTGGGGGACAAGATCACCCTGCCGCTGGCGCCCCTCGTCGCGGTGTTCGGAGTGGCGGTGCCGCAGTTGTCCGGGCGCGGACTGGGCTTCACAGGCGGCACGCTGGACAAACTCGAGTCGATTCCGGGCTGGCGCGCGGCCCTGGGAAACGATGAAATCCTGGCCCAGCTCCAGGAGGTGGGCGCGGTGATTTGCGCCGCCGGTGCAGGGCTCGCCCCCGCGGACCGGAAGCTCTACGCGCTGCGCGACGTCACGGGCACCGTCGAGTCCATCCCGCTGCTTGCCTCGTCGATCATGAGCAAGAAGATCGCCGAGGGCACGGGCTCGCTCGTGCTGGACGTCAAGGTGGGCAGCGGGGCGTTCATGAAGGACGAGGCCGGCGCACGCGAACTGGCCGAGACCATGGTGGCCCTCGGCAAGGACGCCGGGGTGGAAACCGTGGCCCTGCTGACCAGCATGGGCACCCCGCTGGGGCTCACCGCGGGCAACGCCATCGAGGTCGAGGAATCCGTCGAGGTCCTCGCCGGCGGCGGCCCGGAAGACGTCGTCGAACTGACCGTGAGGCTCGCGGAGGAGATGCTGCGGTGTGCCGGTGTTTCCGACGCCGATCCCGCCGCCGCGCTCCGGGACGGCAGGGCCATGGACATCTGGAACCGGATGATCGAGGCGCAGGGCGGCGACCCGCGCGCGAAGCTGCCGGTGGCCAGGGAGACGGAAACCATCTACGCGCCCGCCGACGGTGTTCTTGTGGAGCTCGACGCCTTCGCCGTGGGCGTGGCCGCGTGGCGCCTCGGTGCCGGCCGGGCCCGCAAGGAAGACGCGGTCCAGGCAGCTGCGGGAGTCCGCCTGCACGCCAAGCCGGGCGCCGCCGTGCGCGCCGGTGAGCCGCTGATGACCCTGCTGACGGACACCCCGGAGAAGTTTGACCGGGCCAAGGAGGCACTCGGACACGCCGTCACCATCGCGCCGGAAGGCTCAAGGCCCGCCCAGCAGCTCATCATCGACCGCATTTCCTGACCGTGCAGGCCATCAATGACTTCATCCTCGCGGCCGCCGGGCAGCCCTGGGTTCTGTTCATAGTCCTTGCCTGCTGCATCATCGACGGCTTCTTCCCGCCCATTCCCAGCGAATCGGTGGTGGTGGGACTCGCCGCCGTCGCCGCCACGGCGCACGTTCCCAACCCGTGGCTTCTTGCTGCGGTGGCGGGACTGGGCGCCTTCACGGGTGACAACGCCGCCTACCTCATCGGCCGCGGCGTGGGCACGCAGCGCTGGGGCTGGATGCGCGGGCCGCGGATGCAGCGGGCGTTCCGGTGGGCCGGGCGGGAGCTGCGCAAGCGGCCGGCGTCGCTGATCCTCGTGGCGCGGTTCGTCCCCATCGGCAGGGTGGCCGTCAACCTGACCGCGGGAGCCACCCACTATTCCCACGCGCGCTTCATCGGGCTGACTGTGCTTTCCGCCACCCTGTGGGCCTCGTATTCCGTGGCCATCGGGCTGTTCTTCGGCCAGTGGTTCGAGCAAAACCATCTGCTGGGGGCCGCGATTGCCATCGTTTGCGCCATTGTGCTGGGCATCCTGGTGGATCTCGGCATCAACCGGTTGCGGGGCCGTCTTCCGGACCCGTTCCAGGAAGGTTGACTTTCCAAGCAGGGCGTAGCGGACTATCCTCCCGCCATGCGACACTAAAGAGCGATTTGCGTCACTTCCCGTCTTGTTATAGTCCCTAGGAGCAGCACCGCGTGGAGTTTATTAATGATGCCGTGCTCCATGCAGCGGGCCAGTGGTGGATTTACCCCGTTTTGCTCGTGTTCTTCTTCGTTGACGGGTTCGCCATGGTGGTCCCCAGCGAGACGCTCATCGTGGCGCTGGCGGCCTTATCCCGCAACAGCGGCGAGCCCAACCTGTGGATCCTCGGCCTGACCGCCCTGACCGGCGCGATGGCCGGTGACAACATGGCCTACATGCTGGGCCGAAAGATCGGCCTGGAGCGCTGGAAATGGATGCGCCGGCCCAAGGTGCAGAAGGCTTTCGGCTGGGCGCGCTATGAACTGGAGAAGCGCGGCGCCGTGCTGATCTTCACGGCCCGCTACATCCCGTGGGGGCGCGTCGCCGTGAACTATGTCGCCGGCACCACTGGCTTCCCGCACCGCCGGTTTCTCGTACTGGATGCCTTCGCCTGCTTCACGTGGGTGGGCTATTCGATCGGCATCGGCCTCGTGGCTAGTTCGGTCCCGTTACTGCACGACTACCCGCTGCTGGGCGCCGGCATCGCCGTCGTGTTCGCCATCATCCTGGGCATCATCATCGACCATGCCCTCCGCTGGTGGCACAAACGGCTCGGCCGCAACGACGCCGCCGAAGCTCCTGCGGAGAGCACCGTGCCGGAAAAGGGCAACCTCCCGGAAGAGCGCAGCCGCGTGGCTTAGCGGTGCCGCTGGGCAGCCGTCCCCACCGCCCGCCGTTACGCAATGGATGCGTTGGCATTGCCGCCGGTCCAACCCTAGAGTTGGTACGTGACTGAGCCAATCGTTGACGCCGCCCCTGCCCTTGACTTCGACCTGAAGAGCCTGCCCAAGGTATCCCTTCACGACCACCTGGACGGCGGCCTGCGCCCTGCCACCATTATTGAGCTGGCCGGGGCGGTGGGGCACACCCTCCCGTCCACCGACCCCACCGCGCTGGGCGAATGGTTCCGCGAATCCGCCAACTCCGGCTCGCTGGTCCGCTACCTTGAGACCTTCGACCACACTGTTGCCGTCATGCAGACGAAGGAAGGCCTGTTCCGCGTCGCCAAGGAGTTCGTCGAGGATCTGGCGGACGACGGCGTGGTGTACGGCGAAGTGCGCTGGGCGCCTGAGCAGCACCTCCAGAAGGGACTGACGCTGGACGAGGTGGTCGAAGCGGTCCAGGAAGGCCTCGAAGCCGGCGTGGAGACCGTAGCCGAGACCGGCCGCGAGATCCAGGTGGGCCAGCTGATCACGGCCATGCGCCATGCTGACCGCGGCCAGGAGATCGCCGAACTCGCCGTCCGGCACCGCGACAAGGGCGCCGTCGGGTTCGACATCGCCGGCGCCGAAGACGGCTTCCTGCCCTCGCGCTTCCGGGAGGCATTCACCTACCTGGCCGAAAACAACTTCCCTGCAACCGTGCACGCCGGCGAAGCCGCCGGACTGGACAGCATCCAGTCCGCCCTCGTTGACGGCCGCGCGCTCCGCCTGGGCCACGGGGTCCGCATCGCCGAGGACATCATGGTGGAGTTCGACGAGGACGACGCCGACGACGAGGACAGCGACAACATCGGCCTGGTCACCCTGGGCAACCTGTCCAGCTGGGTCCGTGACCGCGGCATCGCCCTGGAAATCTGCCCGTCCTCCAACCTGCAGACCGGCGCCATTGCGGGCTTCGGCGAGGGCATCGAAAGCCACCCGCTGGACATGCTGTACCAGCTGGGCTTCAACGTCACCATCAACACGGACAACCGGCTCATGAGCGGCGTGACGCTCACCGACGAGTTCGAACTGCTGGTGGAGACTTTCGACTACGACCTCGACGACCTGCTGGAGCTCACGCTCAACGCCGCCGAAGCCTCCTTCCTGCCCCTGGAGGAAAAGGAAGCCCTCGTGGAGTACATCAACGACGCGTACGGCGACCTTGGCTGAAACTGTCCGGCAGCCTGAATCCGCCGGCGAGGTGGGGGAACTGCTGGGGGTCATTGCCGCCCTGCGAGAGCACTGCCCCTGGATGGGCGCCCTCACCCACGAGTCGCTAGTGGAGTACCTGCTGGAGGAGGCCTATGAGGTGGCCGAGACCATCGAGACCGGTGCGGATGAGGCTGAGCTGAAAGGTGAGCTGGGCGATGTGCTGCTGCAGGTGGTGCTGCACGCCCGGCTCGCCGAGGAGCGCGGCGTGTTCGGTTTCGGCGACGTCGCGCGCGGCCTCACCGGAAAGATGATCCGCCGCAACCCGCATGTGTTTCGTCCGGACGGATCCCTCCAGGACTCCTTCCCCGCCACGGTGGAGGAGATCGTGCACAAGTGGGATGCGGTGAAAAAGGCCGAAAGCCCGCAGCGCAGCACACCGTTCGACGGCATCCCGGCAGCTCTCCCCGCACTGGCCCAGGCCCGGAAAACCCTGGACCGGGCAGAACGGGCCGGGCGGGCGCCGCTGGTTGAGCCTGCCGAAACCCGGACTGTCGAAACCCCGGTGGTTGAGCTCACCGAAACAATGGAAACCGAAGCCGAGTTCGGCGAGCTGCTGTTCGCCGTCGTCCGTTCCGCCCGGAACAGCGGGTTCGACGCCGAGCGCGCCCTCCGCGGGGCCGTGCGGCGGTACCAGAACCGCTACCCGGAGACGACAGAACCCGGATCATGACGTCCGGGTTCTGGATAGATTTCCGTAACGTGCACCACTCTCGACTACGCTAGTCCCTGACGAGGACGTCGAGATTTTTTCCGCAAGAACCCCGTAAAATCGCCCACAAGGAGCAAATCCATGGCGCTTATCGATGCCATCCACGCCCGCGAGATCCTCGATTCCCGTGGCAACCCCACCGTCGAAGTTGAAGTTCTCCTCTCCGACGGTCAGATCGGCCGCGCAGCCGTTCCGTCCGGCGCGTCCACCGGCGAGCACGAAGCCGTTGAACTGCGCGACGGCGACAAGGGCCGCTACCTCGGCAAGGGTGTCCAGAAGGCCGTTGACGCCGTCATCGACCAGATCGCCCCGGCCCTGACCGGCTTTGACGCCACCGACCAGCGCAGCATCGACCAGGCCATGATCGACCTGGACGGCACCGCCAACAAGGGCAAGCTGGGCGCCAACGCCATCCTGGGCGTTTCCCTGGCCGTCGCCAACGCCGCAGCAGCCTCCGCTGACCTGCCGCTGTACAAGTACCTGGGCGGCCCGAACGCCCACGTCCTGCCCGTTCCGCTGATGAACATCCTCAACGGCGGCTCGCACGCGGATTCCGACGTGGACATCCAGGAATTCATGATCGCCCCCATCGGCGCGGAGACCTTCTCCGAGGGCCTGCGCTGGGGCGTTGAGGTCTACCACAACCTCAAGTCCGTGCTGCAGCAGAAGGGCCTCTCCACCGGCCTTGGCGACGAGGGCGGCTTCGCCCCGAACCTGCCGTCCAACCGCGCCGCCCTGGACCTGATCCAGGAAGCCATCAAGAACGCCGGCTACACCCCGGGCACCGACATTGCCCTGGCCCTGGACGTCGCATCCTCGGAATTCTTCAAGGATGGCGCCTACCAGTTCGAGGGCAAGGCCCTGAGCGCCGCCGAGATGAGCGCCTACTACGCCGAGCTCGTTGCCGACTACCCGCTGGTTTCCATCGAGGACCCGCTGGACGAGAACGACTGGGATGGCTGGAAGATCCTCACCGACACCATCGGTGACAAGGTCCAGCTGGTGGGCGACGACCTGTTCGTCACCAACCCCGAGCGCCTGCAGCAGGGCATCGACGCCGCCACGGCCAACTCCCTGCTGGTCAAGGTCAACCAGATCGGTTCGCTGACCGAAACCCTGGATGCCGTTTCCCTGGCCCAGCGCTCCGGTTACACCACCATCACGTCGCACCGCTCCGGCGAAACCGAAGACACCACGATCGCCGACATCGCCGTTGCCACCAACGCCGGGCAGATCAAGACCGGTGCCCCGGCCCGCTCCGAGCGTGTTGCCAAGTACAACCAGCTGCTGCGCATCGAAGAGGAACTCGACGACGCCGCACGCTACGCCGGCCGCAGCGCGTTCCCGCGTTTCAAGGGCTAGTAGCCAAGCAAACAGCTGACCGGTGGCTATGGTGGAAAGACCATAGCCACCGGTTTTGTTTTTGGCGCCACACGTTACAGGAGTGTCATGGCTACCCGCCGTCCCAAAGTTCCCAGGGTGACCCCACCAGCACAGCAGTCCTCCACCGGATCAGCCGGGGGAGACGTCATCCAGGCGGACTTCGGCGGCCCGCGTTCGGATCCGGCCACCCATGGCGCCGGAACAGGCACCGGACACGGACACGCGGGCACGGGGGCGAAAGCAGCGGGCAGTGGGCCCGGTGCGAACACTGGCCCTGGTGCCCAGGGCGGCACGGGTAGCAGGACCGGTACTGGCACCACCAACTCAAGGTCCACGGTTGCGGGCACAAAGGCCGGCGCGGGTACGAAGGCCGGTCCGGCCACAAAGACCGGCCCCGGAAAGGCAGGCGGCGGCCGCGGGAAGTCCGGCTCGTCAACCGTTGCGGCCGGGGAAGAGAACCTCGATCCCGTCCCTGCCAAGGCGTTTTCCGGCCGCATGCTGGCCCTGGCCGTGGTGATGGTAGCCATCACCATCATGCTGGCCCCCACTGTGAAGATCTTCATCGACAAGCGGGCTGAAATCGCGGCGCTGGAGTCGGACATCGCGGACAGCAAGACGGACCAGGACAATCTCAAACGGCAGGTCTCGCGCTGGCAGGATCCCAACTACGTCAAGCAGCAGGCGCGGGACCGCATTAACATGGTTATGCCGGGTGAGACCGGCTACTGGGTATTCGGCAGCGATCTGCCGGCCGGCGCAGCAGGCAGCCAGCCCAGTGCAGCAGAAACACAAGACCCCGCCGACGTGCCCTGGGTGGATTCCCTGTGGGAGTCCATCAGGCGCTCGGCAACAGACTAGGAGCGGCGCCCGCCGCGGGACTGTCCACCGGAAATTCGGGACAGCCAGATCCGGGCAGGAAGGACGGCCACGCCAGTGGACCACAACTCGGCAACCGCCCCCGGGGACTCCAGGCAGCCATCACCGCAGGACCTCGACGTGCTCAGCCGCCAGTTGGGAAGGCCGGTGCGCGACGTTGTGGAAATTCCGGCGCGCTGCATTTGCGGGAATCCGCTGGTGGCGGCAACATCACCGCGCCTCAGCAACGGAACCCCTTTCCCCACCACGTTCTACCTGACCCACCCGGCCATCACGTCGGCGGTTTCCCGTCTTGAAGCGGCCGGCCTTATGAACGACATGAATGACCGGCTTGCCGCCGACGAGTCCCTGGCGGCCTCCTACCGGGCAGCCCACGATGCGTATCTGGCAGCCCGCGCGGACATCGGAGCACGCTCCGGGATCGGCGGCGTCCCGGAGATCGACGGTGTCTCCGCCGGCGGCATGCCCACCCGCGTCAAGTGCCTGCACGTCCTGGTGGGACACTCGCTGGCCGCCGGGCCGGGCGTGAATCCGCTGGGCGACGAAGCCATCGCGGCCATCAGCGAATGGTGGACCGCAGACCGCTGCTACTGCGACGGCGCCTGGGACAGGGCCGGCGAGGCGCCGTCCCGGGACCTCAGCCGCCACGGCCCGCAGGGCCTGCCGGACATCGTTGGCCGGCCGGCGCCCGTCCGCAAATCAAAGACTGACGCAGCCACAGACACAGCCGAGGCAGCCGCAACGGAGGCAGACGCATGACCCGGGTCGCCGCTATCGACTGCGGAACCAACTCCATCCGCCTGCTCATCGCCGACATTGACCGCGGCAACGGCGCCACGAAGCTCACCGACGTCGTGCGTGAAATGCGCGTGGTGCGGCTCGGCCAGGGCGTTGACGCCACCGGCGAACTGGCGCCCGAGGCGCTGGAACGCACCTTCGCGGCCACGGCAGACTATGCCGCGCTGATCCGCCAGTACCAGGCCCGGAAGGTCCGCTTCGTGGCCACCTCGGCCAGCCGCGACGCCCGGAACCGCCAGGTCTTCGTGGACGGCGTCCGGAACCTCATCGGCGTGGAGCCCGAGGTGATCACCGGCCACGAGGAGGCCGCGCTGTCCTTCGACGGCGCCAGCAGCGTGCTGCCCTTTTCGGCAGAGGACAAGGTGCTGGTGGTGGACCTGGGCGGCGGCAGCACCGAGTTCGTGCTCGGCGACGCCAACGGCGTGATCGCCGCGAAGTCCGTGGACATCGGCTGTGTCCGGCTGACCGAACGCCACCTCAGGTCGGACCCGCCCACTGCCGAACAGATCGCCGCCGCGGAGGCCGACGTCGACGCCGCCATGACCGAAGCGGGACTGGACGTTCCGCTGGAACGCAGCACCGCCGTCGTCGGGGTTGCCGGCTCGATCACCACCATCACGGCGCATGCGCTCAAACTGCCGGAATACCTTCCGGGAGCCATCCACGGCGCCGAACTGTCCATCTCCGCCGTGCAGGCGGCGGCCACCGATCTGCTGCAGATGCCGCGGGCGCAGCGGGCGGAACTGCCCTACATGCACCCGGGCCGGGTGGACGTGATCGGCGCCGGCGCCCTGGTCTGGCGGCGCATCCTTACCCGCATGGGCGAGCTCAGCGGCGGTCGCATAATTACGGCCACGGCCAGCGAGCACGATATTCTGGACGGAATTGCCCTGAGTGCCGAGGCACCAAAGTAACCGAGTATTGGATCCTGAATGACCAGAGCAACAGCCCGGCTTAGCCGGACGGTCTCGGCTCTTCTGTCCGCGGTGCTTGCCGGTGGCATTGCCGCGTCGGCCGTCGCCACCGCCCCGGCCGCGCAGGCCGACTCCTGGCGGGACAAGGAGTACTGGCTCAAGGAAGCCGGCATCACCAAGGCCTGGGAAGTCTCCAAGGGCGCCAACGTGAAGGTCGCTGTTATTGACAGCGGCGTTGACGGCGGCCATCCCGACCTCAAGGGCGTGGTGGCCGGCGGCCATGACGTCTCCGGCGCCGGCGCCGCCGACGGCGAGAAGAGCATCGGCGCCAAGCCCGAGCACGGCACGCTCGTGGCCACTATGCTGGCGGGCCGCGGACACCAGCCGGCGAAGAAGGCCCCGGCCAGCGCCAAGCCTTCCCCGAGCGCCACCGCAACGGCCTCCAAAGCCATGCCGGACGGCATCATGGGCGTGGCACCAGAGGCGCAGATCCTCTCCGTTTCCACCTGGCTGGGGTCGGCCAACCCCGGAGGCAAGAGCGACCAGGACCAGATCCCGGAAGCCGTGCGCTGGGCCGTGGACAACGGTGCCAAGGTCATCAACATTTCGCTGGGCAGCACGTCGCCTGAATGGCCGCAAAGCTGGGACGCCGCCTTCCTGTACGCCGAGCAGAAGGACGTGGTCATCGTGGCCGCGGCCGGAAACCGGGTGGGCGGCAACGTCCAGGTGGGGGCACCGGCAACCATCCCCGGCGTTCTGACCGTTGCGGGCCTGGACCGGAGCGGACAGGCGAGCACCGATTCCTCCTCCCAGGGAATCAGCATCGGTGTGGCAGCGCCTGCGGAGAAGCTTGCCGGCGGGCTGCCCGGCGGAAGCTACGCTGAATGGGCCGGCACGTCCGGCGCCACCCCCATCGTCTCCGGCGTTGCGGCGCTGATCCGCTCCAAGTGGCCCGAGATGAGCGCCAGGCAGGTCATCAACAGGATCGTCTCCACCGCCAAGGACGAGGGCGCGCCGGGCAAGGACCCGCTGTACGGCTTCGGCGTCCTCAACGCGGAGGCGGCCCTCAAGGACGATGTGGCGGAAACGAAGGCCAACCCGCTGGGCTCCATCGCCGACTGGATCCGCGTCCACCGACGCGGGAACCTCGCCACCCCCGCTCCCGAGCCGACGGCCCCGGCGCCCACCGCGCAAGCGACGCTGCCCAAGGCGACCGTGCCGGTTGCCGTGCCGCCGTCGCAGCTGGACAGTGCGCTGCCGGCGGCTGTGGTCATCGGGTTTGGCGGGCTTTTCCTAGCCATTATTGCGGCGGGCGCAGTGCAGCTGCGGCGGGCCTACCGGACCTCCGGCGGGGGAGCGGAGGAACCGGAAACCGGTGCCGTGACGAGGGTGGACCAGGCCGACCGGAGCAGTTAGTGAAGATTTTCACAAAGTACGGTACTCTGGAGTCATGGCAACCACCCCACAGCTCCAGGATCGTCCGCGTGTGCTCGTCGTCGGCGGCGGGTACGTCGGCCTCTACGTAGCCCTCAAACTGCAGAAGAAGATCGCGAACGCAGGCGGCATCGTCACCGTCGTTGATCCGCTGCCCTACATGACCTACCAGCCCTTCCTGCCGGAAGTTGCCGGTGGAAACATCGAGGCCCGCCACGCAGTGGTCTCGCACCGCCAGCACCTCAAGCAGAGCGAGCTCATCCAGGGCCGCGTGCTGTCCATCGACCACGCCAACCGCACGGCAGTGGTTGCCCCGGCTGACGGTGGCGACAACTTTGAGATTCCGTACTTCGACGTCGTGCTTTCCGCCGGCGCCATCACCCGCACGTTCCCCATCAAGGGCCTGGCGGACAAGGGCATCGGCCTGAAGACCATCGAGGAAGCCGTTGCGCTGCGCAACAAGGTCCTCGACCGCATCGAGCGCGGCTCCACCATGACCGACCCCGCCGAACGCGCCCGTGCGCTGACCTTCGTGGTGGTGGGTGGCGGCTTCGCCGGCATCGAGTGCATCACCGAAATGGAAGACCTCGCCCGCGCCGCGGTAAAGAACAACCCGCGCGTCAAGCAGGAGGAAATCCGCTTCGTCCTCGTCGAGGCCATGGGCCGCATCATGCCCGAGGTCACCGCACCGCAGGCCGAGTGGGTCGTGGAGCACCTCCGCAGCCGCGGCATCGAGGTCCTGCTGAACACCTCGCTGGACAACGCCGAGGGTTCCCTCAAGCTCATCAACCTGCCGGACAAGACGCCGGCGCAGGAGTTCGAAACCGACACCCTCGTATGGACTGCCGGTGTCCAGGCCAACCCCATGGTCCGCTCCACCGACTTCCCGCTGGAACCCCGCGGCCGCGTCCGCGTCCTGCCGGACCTGCGCATCGGCGGCGACGAAGGCATCATCGACAACGCCTGGGCTGCCGGCGACATCGCCGCGGTTCCCGACCTCTCGGGCGGCGGCCTGCCGGACGGCACCTGCGTTCCCAACGCCCAGCACGCGCTGCGCCAGGCCAAGCGCCTCGCCAAGAACCTGTGGGCTTCCCGCTGGGACAAGCCGCTGGTGGACTACAAGCACAAGAACCTCGGTGCTGTGGCCGGCTTCGGCGAGTGGAAGGGTGTTGCCAACATCAACCTGCTCGGCCGCATCGGGCTCAAGGGCCCCCTCGCGTGGCTGGCACACCGCGGCTACCACGGCATGGCCATGCCGACGTTCGAGCGCAAGTTCCGCGTGGTCTTCAACTGGATCCTGAGCTTCTTCGCGGGCCGCGACACCACCCAGCTGCTGGACCTGGACAACCCGCGCGGTGCCTTCGTGGCCGCCGCCACCCCGGCGCCCAAGCCCGCTGCCGCTGCTCCGGCTGCGGCTCCGGCTGAGAAGGCCGCCGCGCCTGCCCAGGGCGGCGCCAAGGATGCTGTGACGGCCGAGGCCAAGTAGCAACAACGACGACGGCGGCCGTTCCCTTCCGGGGGAACGGCCGCTTTCGCGTTTCCCCGGGTGGGGGTAGGTCCTGCAGGTGCCGCGCAGTTCCCGGGATACCGCAGGGGCCCACATAGACTGGCTCCATGACGGGTGAAAAGAACCTTCAGACCCTCCTTGCCTCGATGCGTCCGGTGCTCCGGGAAGGGGAGTACGTCTATGTACTCTGGCCGCACGGCAGGCCGCTGGCCGGGCACGTTGAAGCCGCCGTCCGGGAAGCCGAGGGTCTCACCGTGGTCCTGCCCCGGGCCGAAGCGGACGCGCTGGACCTGCCGTACGACTTCGTGGCCGCCTGGATCACCCTGGAGATCCACTCGGCCCTGGAAGCGGTGGGCCTGACCGCGGCCGTCAGCAGGGCACTGACCCAGGCACGGATCAGCTGCAATGTGCTGGCCGGCTTCCACCACGACCACCTGCTGGTGCCGGTGGCTGACTCGGCCCGGGCCCTGGAGGTCCTGACGGAGCTTTCCGCCGCCAGCGCCCCCGGTCCGGAGCCGGTACGGGAAGTGGTGCTGCGGAGCGAACAGCCCGGGGACCGCGATGCCCTCCTTGCCCTGACCGCCGAGGCGTTCGCAGTTTCCCCGGTCACCGGATTGCCCGTGGAGGGGGAGCCCGTTGAGGTCAGAGTGCTCCGTGAGCTGTTCGTCGCCGAGGAGTACCTGCCGGAGTTCAGCATCGTCGCGGAACTCGATGGCGAAATCGTCGGCCACGTGATCAGCACCCGCGCCTGGGTGGCGGACCTCGAGCTGCTGGGCCTCGGGCCCATCAGTGTGACGCCCCGGCTGCAGCGCCACGGCATCGGTTCGGCACTGATGCGCGAATCCGTCGCCCGTGCCAACGCCGCGGGGGAGAAGGGCATCGCGCTGCTCGGAAGCACCGTGTATTACCCGCGGTTCGGCTTCGTCCCGGCGTCCTCGCTGGGTGTCGAGGCGCCGGACAGGAGCTGGGGCGACCATTTCCAGCTGCTGCCCCTCGCTCTGTGGCCCGGCGGGGTCCACGGCACATTCCGGTACGCGGGGCCCTTGGCCGCCGTCTGAGGCGATACGATTGACCGGGCGCCCCAGTAGCCCAATTGGCAGAGGCAGCGGACTTAAAATCCGCGTGTTGTGGGTTCGAGTCCCACCTGGGGTACTACTTTTCTCCGCCGCGTCGCCGGTGTTCCAATATGCAACGAGTGTTATGAGGATGTGACCTTAGTCACTTATGTTCCCGCTCGAATTGGATTAGCTTGAACTTAGCTCAGGAACCCCTGACCAAATCGCATCAAAGGCCGTTCGCACCTTTCGATCGAGGAGACTCTAAATGATTTCACTCCCCCAGACGGCGCCAAGGGTCGCTAAGCTTACAGTGCTTAGCATCGGCGTCGCCCTTCTGGCCACGGCTTGTGGTGGCGGCTCCACCCCGAGCGCGACCTCATCCTCCGCAGCGGCAGGCGGCGGCATCGCGTGCCCTGCTCCCAGTGCCACGGCCGGGGCAAGCAGCACCGCCACAGAGACCGGCAACGTGCCGGCCGCAACCACCATCACTCCCACACCGCTGAAACTTGGATCGCTCCTGCCGACGACGGGGTCGCTGGCGTTCCTTGGCCCGCCCGAAATCGCCGGTGTCAACCTCGGCATCAAGGAAGTCAACGATGCCGGCGGCGTGCTCGGCAAGCCGGTCCAGGTCATCCACCGCGACTCCGGCGACACCAAGACGGACATCGCCACGCAGTCCACCACAGCACTTCTCGGCCAGGGTGTCAGCGCCATCATCGGTGCCGCGTCCTCGGGTGTCTCCAAGACCGTGATCAACCAGATCACCGGCGCCGGCGTCATCCAGTTCTCGCCCGCGAACACGTCCCCGGACTTCACCACCTGGGACGACAAGGGCCTGTACTGGCGGACCGCTCCGTCGGACGTGCTGCAGGGCAAGGTGCTGGGCAACTACATGGCCACCTGTGGCGCCCAGACGGTGGGCATGATCGTCCTGAACGATGCCTACGGCACCGGACTGGCGAAGAACGTCAAGGCGGCCTTTGAAGCAGCCGGCGGCCAGGTTGTGGCCGAGGAACTCTTCAACGAGGGTGACTCGCAGTTCAGCAGCCAGGTGGACAAGGTCATCGCTGCCAAGCCGGACGCGATTGCCCTGATCACCTTCGACCAGGCCAAGAGCATCGTTCCGCTGATCACCGGCAAGGGCGTCAAGCCCACGCAGCTGTTCATGGTGGACGGCAATACATCCGATTACAGCAAGGACTTCAAGGCCGGCACGCTGAAGGGCGCACAGGGAACCATCCCCGGCACCTTCGCCAAGGATGACTTCAAAAAGAAGCTCCTCGCCATCGACCCGGCACTGAAGGACTACAGCTACGCCGGTGAGTCCTACGACGCAGTCAACCTGATTGCCCTGGCAGCCGAGGCTGCCAAGAGCACCAAGGGCACGGACATCGCCAAGCAGCTGAAGGCAGTGTCTGAAGGTGGCGAGAAGTGCACCGACTTCCCATCCTGCGTCACGCTGCTGCGCAACGGCAAGGACATCGACTACGACGGCGAGTCCGGTCCGGTGACGTTCTCCGACGCCGGTGACCCGACGGAAGCCTCCATCGGGATCTACGAGTACCAGGACGACAACACGTACAAGCCGTCCCACGAAGAATCCGGCAAGCTGTAAGCCGCTTTCCCGCCCACACACAGGAAGCCCCCGTCAAATCTGACGGGGGCTTCTTGCTGTGCTGGTTTCCTGCCGGCTTAGTCCTCGTCGGCCAGCGTGCCGAGGTACAGCTGGATGACCTTCGGGTCCTTCATGAGCTCACGGCCCGTGCCGGTGTACGCATCCCTGCCCTGGTCCAGGACGTAGCCGCGGTCACAGATCTGCAGGCAGCGGCGGGCGTTCTGTTCCACCATGATGACGGACACTCCGGCACGGTTGATCTCGTGCACCCGCAGGAACGTCTCGTCCTGCTTGACGGGGGAGAGGCCTGCCGAGGGTTCGTCCAGCAGCAGCACTGCCGGCTCCATCATCAGCGCCCGGCCCATCGCCACCATCTGCCGCTCGCCGCCGGACAGGGAGCCCGCGCGCTGAGCCCGGCGTTTTCCCAGCTCCGGGAACAGGCTGGTGACGAAGTCGAAGCGCTCGGCGAAGTCCTTGGGCCGCTGGAACATGCCCATCTGCATGTTTTCCTCGATGGTGAGTGTGGCAAACACGTTGTTGGTCTGCGGCACGAACCCGACGCCCTGGGTCACCAGCTTGTTGGCCTTCAAGCCCGTGAGGTCGCGGCCCCTGACCATCACGGATCCGGAGTGCACCTTCACCAGCCCGAACATGGCCTTCAGCAGCGTGGACTTGCCGGCCCCGTTCGGGCCGATGATGCCGATCAGCTCGCCCTTCCGGGCTTCGATGCTGCACCCATTGAGGATGTTCACGCCGGGGAGGTAACCGGCCACCAGGTCGGTGACTTTGACGACGACGCCGTCCTCGGCTGCGCTGCTTGCGGCCGGGGCCGCGCTCGTGGCACTCATTCCTTGTCCCTGTCTGTATGTCCGGCATCTGTGCGTCCGGTGTCCGGGCCGGCTTCGCTGATGGTGGGCGCCGCAACGTCCACCGCGATCATGCCTGCATTCTCCGTGCCAACGATCGATTCCTCATCCGCCGCGAGTTCCTGCTCCAGCTCCCTGATGCCCTCGGTGTCGCCGAGATCGACGTCGTGGTGGGCGCCCAGGTAGGCGTCAATGACGGCGGGGTCCTTCATGACCTCGCCCGGGGGTCCCTCGGCCACGATCTTTCCTTCGGCCATGACCACCACCCAGTCCGCGATGTGCCGGACCATGTGCATGTCGTGTTCCACGAAGAGGACGGTCATGCCCTCAGACTTGAGGTTCTTGATGTGGTCCAGCAGCGACTGCGTCAGCGCCGGGTTCACCCCTGCCATCGGTTCGTCCAGCATCACCAGTTTGGGCCGGACCATCAGGGAGCGGGCCATTTCCAGCAGCTTGCGCTGGCCGCCGGACAGGGAGGCCGCGTAGTCGTCCTTCTTGGTATCGAGCTTGAACTTCTCCAGCAGGACGTTGGCGTGCTCGGTGATTTCCTTTTCGCGGCCGCCCCAGATGTTCTTGAACAGGGCCTTCGACAGCCTCTCGCCGGGCTGGTTGGACGCGCCAAGCCGCATGTTTTCCATGACCGTCAGCTTGCCCATGACCTTGGTCAGCTGGAACGTGCGCACCATGCCCATCCGCGCAACCTTGTAGGAGGACACCCCGGCGATGCTCTGGCCCTCGAACTGCCACTTGCCCGAGTTCGGCGTGTCAAAGCCGGTGAGCAGATTGAACAGGGTGGTCTTGCCGGCCCCGTTGGGGCCGATCAGGGCGGTGATCTTGTGCCGCGGGATCTCCAGGTAATCGACGTCGACGGCGTTGATCCCGCCAAAGCTGCGGGTGACGTTTTCGGCGACGACGATGGGATCCCGCTTCTTGCAGCCGGGGGTGTTGTCCCCGACGGCGATCGGCCGGGCGTCCGTCATGTAGTCGACGCCCTCTTCCATGGATTCTTCGCTGTGCTTGCTCATGCGAACGCCAGCTCCTTCTTGTTGCCAAAGACGCCCTGCGGCCGGAAGATCATCAGCAGCATCAGGGCGATGCCCACCAGGATGTAGCGCAGCTGCCCGGCCTGGACCGTGGTCAGCCAGGTCACCGCACCGGATTCGATGAGGCCGTACAGGACGCCCTGCGTGAGGGACAGGACCACCCAGAAGATCATGGCGCCGATCACCGGACCCAGGACCGTGGCCATGCCGCCCAGCAGCAGGCATGTCCAGAGGAAGAACGTCAGTTCGGTGCCGTAGTTGGCGGGCTGCACGGCGCCGCGGGGGAGCGTGAAGATCATTCCGGCCAGGGCGCCGAAGGTTCCGCCGATCACCAGTGACTGCATCTTGTGGGCGTAGACGTTCTTGCCGAGCGACCGCACCGCGTTCTCGTCTTCGCGGATGCCCTTCAGCACGCGGCCCCAGGGGCTGCGCATCAGGAGCCAGACGAGGACGCAGCCGATGGCCACGAGTCCCCAGCCCACCACGCGGATGAAGAAGTCGCGGTTGTTCATGCCGAAGTAGGCGCCCTCCGGGAACGGGTTCATCGAATAGAACCCGCCCTCGAAGGCGGCGAGACCGTTGGCGGACCCGGTCACGGAGGTGAGCTGGTTGGTGGTGACGACGTAGCGGACGATTTCCGCCGCCGCGATGGTGACGATGGCCAGGTAGTCCGCCCGCAGGCGGAGGGTTGGAATGCCCAGGACCAGTGCAAAGAGCACTGAGCAGACGACGGCGATGATCAGGCCCACGAAGAACGGCACCCGGAACGTGAGCGTCGAGATGGCGAAGCCGTAGGCACCGACGGCCATGAAGCCGGCCTGGCCGAAGTTCAGCAGGCCCGAGTAGCCGAAGTGAACGGCGAGGCCGAGCGCCGCGAGGGCGTAGGCCGCCGTCGTCGGGCTGAAAAGTTCGCCAGCCGCGCTGGAAAGGATAAATCCGAAGTCCATGCCTGTCTCCTAACCCACGCGCTCGCGACGGCCCAGGATGCCCTGGGGCCGGAACAAGAGGACAACGATCATGATGAAAAGTGCACCCACGTATTTGAGGTCGGCCGCGAGGCCGAACACGGTGGTCAGCTCGACGAAAATCCCGACGATGACCGAGCCGACGAGGGCGCCGAATACTGTGCCGAGGCCGCCGAGGGTCACCCCGGCGAAGATGAGCAGCAGGATCTGCGAGCCCATG
Source organism: Arthrobacter sp. NPDC056493 (assembly GCF_042795115.1). NCBI lineage: Bacteria > Bacillati > Actinomycetota > Actinomycetes > Micrococcales > Micrococcaceae > Arthrobacter > Arthrobacter sp. NPDC056493. The sequence continues at coordinate 20,063 of NZ_JBHTSL010000049.1, forward strand.
TCGAAGGTGACGCCGGGGCGGTAGTAGGCCCAGAGGATGCCTCCCAGCGAAGCCAGCACACCGCCGACGATCCAGACCAGGCGGATGACGCCGTCGACGTCGATTCCGGAGGCGGCGGCCAGTGCGGGGTTGTCTGCCACCGCGCGGGTGGCCTTGCCCAGCCTGGTTTTCAGCAGCACGACGCCGATGAGGGCGATCACAACCGCGCTGATGACCAGGGACCACAGGTTGTTGGGGGAGATGGAGACCGGGCCGATCTGGATTTCGTCGCTCTGCGCAAACGGCAGCTGCTGCGTGGCGCCACCGAAGTAGAACTGGATGATGTAGCGGATGGCCAGGGCAAGGCCGATGCTGACGATCATCATCGGAACCAGGCCGGTGCCGCGGCGGCGCAGTGGCCGCCAAAGCCCGGCGTCCTGCGCATAACCAAAGAGTCCGCCGCCGACCAATGCCAGGATGATGGCCAGCCAGAAGGGCAGGTTCATGGCGCTGAACGCGAAAACCAGGACAGCGCCGAGGGTCACCATCTCACCGTGCGCGAAGTTGGTGAGCCCGGTGGTGCCGAAGATCAGGGACAGGCCCACCGAGGCGAGTGCCAGCAGCAGGCCGAAGCTGAGCCCGGCCACGAGCCTGTTAAGCAGGTTCTGGCCGAAGTCCTGCTGCTGCACCACGATGCCCTTGCCGAAGGCGAAGATGACCGAGAGGTTTGACGTCTGGCTGAAGGTGACTGTCCGGGGATTCGACTGGCCTTCGGCGAGCTTGATCCCTTCCGGAAGCGTGGATTCGTCGAGCTGGATCTCGTAGGTGCCCTGCTGCGGGACACCAATGCGCCAGGACCCGTTGGCGCCCGATTTTGCCTCTCCCGTGAATGTCCCGCTCTTGGCGGTGATCTTGACGCCTTCGATGGGGCGCCGGGAGTCGTCGCGGAGGAAGCCGCTGATGGTGTCCTGGAACTGCTGGTTCGACGGGGGTGGTGTCGGAGCTGGAGTGGCCGCCTGCGATGCCGGTGCTGCCACCAGCAAAAGTGCCACGACGGCGGAGGCAATGGCCCCCCAAACCTTCAGCAGCCCGGCCGGCCGCCGGATAGGCAGCCCTCTCGGTGTGCGTCTCAAAATTCAAAACCTCCACGTGGGGGTGGTTGCGGCTGCCTCATTGCAGCCGCTGCGAACGGAGGGCGGCGGATATCCTTGCTGGTGGAGCGGGTATTGACTAGCTGTGATATCCGTCACCCTGACCCGCTTATCGTACAGCGCAAGCAGTACAAACCGCGTGGGGTGGGCTGACCATCAGATAGCGATCCGGTAACAACTGAATTGCCCCGCCACCAGCAGGAACTTTCCACGCCGCTGGTCCGTGGAAATTGGTAGCGTGACCAGTAGATTCATCACTCAACCCATACATGGAGGACACCCGCAATGGCACTTGGCGGAAACCCGATCTTCAACGGAAAGAATTTCCGTGGAGCCACCCAGGCACCGCCTGTCCCGCAGGCGTACGGCCAGAACAGCTACGGTCAGGGCCGCGCTCCCGGCCAGGTCATGGACGCACAGTCCGGCTGGATGTCGCAGCAGCAGAACATGACCAACGACCAGCTGCAGCAGATGTACAACCGGCCTGCGGCCGGCCCCGCCGAAACCGGGCGGATGACCTTTGACGACGTCATCATCAAGACGGCGGTCTGCCTCGGCGCCGTGGTTGTCGGTGCCGCGGTCACCCTGTCGGTGGCCCTGGGCCTGGCATCCATGCTCATGATCGTCGGCGCCCTCGGCGGATTTGTGCTGGCCCTCGTCAACACCTTCAAGAAGCAGCCGTCACCGGCACTGATCCTGGCCTACGCCGCGCTGGAGGGCCTGTTCCTCGGCGGCCTGACCCGTGTCCTGGACACCATGTACCCCGGAGTCGGCCTGCAGGCCGTGGTGGGCACGCTGTCCGTGTTTGCCGTGACGCTGCTGCTGTTCAAGAGCGGCAAGGTCCGGGCCACGCCCAAGGCCATGAAGTTCTTCATGATCGCCATCGTCGGGTACGCGCTGTTCTCCGTGGTGAACATGGTCATGATGCTGACAGGGCTGACAACTGAACCGTTCGGCCTGCGCAGCGGCTTCATCGGCGTCGCTATCGGCGTTCTGGCCATCGGCCTGGCCGCGTTCTCCCTGGTCATGGACTTCACCAACATCGAAGAAGGCGTCCGCAACGGGGCCCCGGAGCGCTTCTCCTGGACCGCCGCCTTCGGCCTCACCGTCACGCTCGTGTGGCTGTATGTGGAAATCATCCGCCTGCTGGCCATCCTCCGCGGCGACGACTAAACGCGACAGACAAAGCCGGCATCCCGCCGTCGTACGCCCTTAAATAGAGTGGGTCCCGCCAACCGGCGGGGCCCACTCCTGCGTTAAGACGGGAGTTTTTGTCCACTTATTGGGACTTCCGGGGCCGTTTGGGGCCATTATGTGGACAAAAACTCCAATGGGACGGGCTAAGTGAGGCGCTCCAGCACCACGGCCATGCCCTGTCCGCCGCCGACGCACAGGGTGGCGAGGCCCAGCGTTCCATCCTTCTCGCGCAGGCCGTTGAGCAGCGTGGTGGTCATCCGGGCGCCGGTCATGCCGAAGGGGTGGCCCAGGGCGATGGCGCCGCCGTGCACATTGAGCTTCGCGGGGTCGATTTTCAGTTCGCGGGCGCTGGCCACCACCTGCACGGCGAAGGCCTCGTTGAGCTCCACGAGGTCGATGTCATGCATGTCCAGGCGGGCGCGGGCCAGCGCCTGCCGGGAGGCTTCCACGGGTCCCATCCCCATCAGCTCGGGGGACAGTGCGGTGGCCGCAGTGGAGACGATCCTGGCCAGCGGCTCCAGCCCGAGGTCCCGGGCCAGGTCGTAGCTCATGACGACGAGGGCGCCGGCGCCGTCGTTGAGCGGGCACGCATTGCCTGCCGTCACTGTGCCCTCCCGGCGGAAAACCGGCTGCAGGGCGCTGACGGCGTCGAGGGTCACGCCCGGCCGCGGCGAGTCGTCCCGGTCCACCACGGTGCCGTCGCGCCGCTTGTACGGCGTGATTTCGCGGGCGTAGAAGCCGGAGGCGATCGCGGCCTCGGCCCGGTTCTGGCTCAGCACGGCCCATTCATCCTGGTCCGCGCGGCTGACCCCGTAGGACGTCGCCACGTTCTCCGCCGTCTGGCCCATGGCGATGTAGATATCCGGCATCCGGCCGCCCAGCCGCGGATCCGTCCAGGGCGTGTTCGACTCGGCGCGGGCGGCAGTGCGCTGGCGCGCCGGCTCGAACAGGGGGTTGTGGTTCCGGGCCCCGGTCTCGCCCGCGCCGGCCCAGTCCTGGTAGCGCGAAACGGCTTCGACGCCGGCAGCCACGAACGCCTGGCCCTCGCCCGCGCGGATGGCATGGAAGGCCATCCGCAGGGTCTGCAGGCTGGAGGCGCAGAACCTGTTGACGGTGGCGGCGGGCACGTTGTCCAGCCCGGTGAGGATGGTCACGACGCGGGCCATGTTGGAGCCCGCCTCGCCGCTGGGTTCGGCGCAGCCGAGGTACAGGTCGTCCAGGCCCGGCCCGGTGTCCCCGGCGGGGTCGAACGCCGGCAATTTGGCCAGCGCCGCCCGGACCATGGCCGCCGCCAGATCGTCCGGCCGCTCATCCTTCAGTGAGCCCTTGAAGGCGCGGCCGATCGGGCTCCGGGCGGTTGAAACAATGACTGCTTCAGGCATGCGACCAGCCTACGCCCGGAGCGGTGTGTGTTAACGGCTACGCCAGCCGCATTGCCCCGGCCGCCGGGGTGACCGTAAAGATGTCCGGTGCCGTGAACCCCGCCTCCGCGAAGGCGCGTACGACGGCGGTGCGCACCTGCTGCTCCTCGCTCACCGGAGTCAGGGCGATGGCGGCGCCGCCAAAACCTCCGCCGGTCATCCGGGCGCCGATGGCGCCGTTTGCCCGGGAGGCTTCGACGGCGAGGTCCAGTTCGGCGCAGGAGATCTCAAAGTCGTCGCGCATGGATGCATGGCTGGCGTCGAGCAGGGCGCCGATGGCCGATGGGCCCTGCTGCCCCAGGGCTTCCACGGTCTGCAGCACCCGGTCGTTCTCGGTGACGATATGCCTGACGCGGCGGAACGTGACCTCGTCCAGCAGTCCGCTGGCCTCTTCCAGATCGCCGGGCGTGACGTCCCGGAGCGCTTTGACGCCCAGCACTTCGGCGCCGAGCTCGCAGGAGGCCCGGCGGGAGGCGTAGCCGCCGTCGGCGTGGGAGTGGGAAACCTTGGTGTCGATGACCAGCAGGACCAGGCCGGCCGCCTCGGCTTCGAAGGGGACCAGCTGCACGCTCTGATCGCGGCAGTCCAGGAACACAGCGTGGCCCTTCGAGCCGCGCAGCGAGGCGGACTGGTCCATGATGCCCGTGGGGGCGCCGACGAAGTCGTTCTCCGCGCGCTGGGTGGCCAGCACCATGTCCTCCGGGCCGAGGCCTGCTCCGGTGAGGTCGTTGAGTGCCGAGATCACGGCGCATTCGATGGCGTGCGAGGAGGACAGCCCGGCGCCGAGCGGCACATCGGAATCCAGCAGCAGGTCCAGGCCGGGGACGTCGATGCCGCGCTGTTGCAGGGACCAGATGACGCCCAGCGGGTACTTGGTCCAGCCCTTTGCCGTTCCCGCCTCCAGCGAAGCGGTGTCCGCCGTCGTGACTCCCTGGTCGCCATAGGTTGAGAGCAGCCGGATCGTTGAGTCCGGACGGACCCCCACGGCCACGCGGGCGGTCCTGTCGATGGCGAATGGCAGCACGAAGCCCTCGTTGTAGTCAGTGTGTTCGCCGATCAGGTTGACCCGGCCGGGAGCCTGCCAGACGCCGTCGGGCTGGCGGCCGAATGCGGCGTGGAACCGGGCTTCGAGGTCGGTCGTGGCGGGGGCGGTCATGCGTGGGCTCCTTCGATGAGGCCTTGTTCGACCAGGCCGGGGGCAGCCGGAGCGAGCGCCTCGGCCGGGGATGCCGGAACGGTCACCGACCGGAGCCGCTCCGCCACCTGTTCGGGGGTGGTGTCGTTGATGAAGGCGCCCATGGCCGCCTCCGAGCCGGCCAGGAACTTGAGCTTGTCCGCGGCGCGGCGCGGGGAGGTCAGCTGCAGGTGCAGGTAGCTGGCGGGGCGCAGCAGATCATCCACCGGGGCCTGGTGCCAGGCCGAAATGTAGGGCGTCGGAGTGGGATAGAGGGCATCGAGGCGCTTGAGCAGGTCCAGGTAGACGTGGGCCAGCTCGTCCTTCTCCTCCCCGGTCAGCCCGGCAAGGTCCGGGACCTGGCGGTGCGGAACGAGGTGGATCTCCAGTGGCCACCGGGCAGCGAAGGGAACGTACGCGCTGAAGCTGTCGCTTTCCAGCACCATCCGGCTGCCATCCTCGCGTTCGGCACGCAGCAGCGAGCCGGTCAGCGTCTGCTGCCCGCCGGCGTCGTCATAAAACTTGCGCGCCGCGGCGCCCAGGACGGCGGCACGCGGGGTGACGTAGGGGTAGGCGTAGATCTGGCCGTGCGGGTGGTGCAGGGTGACGCCGATGTCCGCGCCGCGGTTCTCGAAAGGGAAAACCTGCTTGATGCCGGGGAGCGCGCTGAGGGCGGCCGTCCGGTGCGCCCACGCCTCCACCACGGTGCGGGCGCGGGTTTCGCTGAGACCGCTGAAGGATCCCGTGTGCTCCGGGGTGAAAGTGACAACCTCGCACCGTCCGTAGGCGGGGCCGGTGGTGCCCCAGCCCGGGTTGGCCGGGACGGGTCCCAGGGCCGGGCCGAGGGAGGGAAAGCGGTTCTCGAACACCACGACGTCGTAGTCCGGCGCCGGGATCTCCGACGGGTTGGCGTCTGTGGTGGGGCAGATGGGGCACTGGTCCGCGGGCGGCAGGTGGGTGCGCGTCTGCCGGTGCGCGGCCACGGCCACCCATTCGCCGGTCAGTGCGTCGTACCGGACTTCGCCGGGCTCCCCGCGGGGCGGGAGGTCACGGTGGTCCTGCGCCTCTTCAACGGCCCGCGCACGGGCTGAGCCGGCATCGTCGAAGTAGAGCAATTCGCGGCCGTCGGCGAGCTGGGTGCTGGTGATATGGGTCATGCGTCGTGTCCTTTGAACGCGGAAGCGGGCGGCATTTGGCCGTCCGGGAGGCTGGTGGGGCGGGCAGGAAAGGGGTCGGCGACCCAACTGGGTAGCAGATCAGGGCGTTCCCAGCGCTGGGAAGCCCCTGAGCTGCTACCCAGTTGGGAGGCTGGAGGTGCGAGGGCCGGGGTTAGAGGGGTGATCCGCAGTTCGCCGACGGACTGCCGGAGCAGACTTTCGGCCGCCGGTCCGGCGGAGCCTGTGCTGATCCTGGCGTCCGTGATAAGGGTGCCGACCGCGGACAGCGGGGCGATCCCGGCGAGGCCCACGGTGCCGTACTTGGTGGCGTCAGCGAGCACGGCCAGCGTGTCCGATGCCGCGATCATGGCGGCGTTGACCTCGGACTCGAGGAGATTCGGCGAGGTGATGCCGGCCTTCGGGTCGAAGCCGTGCACGCCCATGAAGCACAGGTCGGCGTGCAGGCCATCCAGGGCGTGCACCGTCACCGGACCCACAAGGGCCTCGGACGGCGTGCGCTGGCCGCCCAGCACCACGGTGCGGATGCCGCCGTCGCCCGCCGCCAGCGCGTTGGCCACCATGAGGGAGTTGGTGACCACCGTCAGCCCGAGATCCCGGGGGAGCAGGCGCGCGAGTTCGTGGGTGGTGGTGCCGCCGGAAACCAGCAGGGTCATGCCGGGGAGGAGCAGCCTGAGCGCCTCGGCGGCGATGGCCCGTTTCGCGTCCGCTTCGCGGGCCGACTTGGCGCCGAACCCCGGTTCGAAGGCGCTGAAGGCGCCAGCGCGGGTGGCGCCGCCGTGAACCCGGAGCAGGAGGCCCTCGGCGTCGAGTGCGTCGATGTCGCGCCGGACAGTCATCTCGGAGACGCGGAGCAGGTCCGCGAGTGCTGCGACGCGGACGGTCCCCTCGGCGTCGAGTTCCTGGAGGATGAGGTGCTGCCGCTGTGTTGCGAGCACGGTTGCACCTCCTTCCTGTTGACTCAGCCGTCGATGGGCTCAGCTGTGTGCGGGCTCGGTTGTTCTTTGTGGGGCCGGTCACTATTTGCGGCTGTTCCCATTGTGGCACAAACCGATCAAAAACAAATACTTTCTAACAAAAGACAACAAAAAGTTGTCCTGGCAGGCCACTCATGCGTTGTGCTGCGTGCGTTGTACGGTAGGTCCATGACTTCCGGCGCGACTTCCGAAACCAGCGATTCCCTCACCACTCAGCGGCGCTACGCCACGGGCAGGCAGTACGAGCTCAGGCGGGGCGACGCGCTCGCCGTGGTCACCGAGCTTGCTGCCGGGCTGCGGTGGTACAGCCGCGGGGATGTCCAGCTGACGGAGTCCTACGGGGATTCCGACATCCCGCCCGGCGCTACTGGCATCACCCTGGCGCCCTGGGCGAACAGGGTAGAGGACGGCGTCTGGCACCTGAACGGCAAAAAGCAGCAGCTGGACATCACCGAAGTTTCCAAGAACAACGCAAGCCACGGGCTCCTGCGCAATGCGCCGTATTCCCTTGTCGCCGAGTCCGAGTTTGCCGTGACCCTCGAGGCGCCGGTATTCCCCCAGCACGGGTACCCGTTCCTGGTGCGGCACCGCGTGGAGTACTCCCTGGCCGAGGACCTGGGCCTGGAGGTGCGGCAAACGCTGGTCAACGATTCCGAGGCCGAGGCGCCATTTGTGCTCGGCGCGCACCCATACCTTCGGATCGGCGATGTTCCCTCCGAAGAGCTCACCCTGGCCGTGGCTGCCGCAACGCGGCTGGTGGCGGACGAGCGGCTCATCCCGCGCAACTCCGAACCCGTATCCGGCGACAGCGACCTGCGGCGGGGAAAGACGGTGGGGGACCTTGATCTCGACGCCGCCCTGACGGATCTGAGGTTCGACGGCGGGATCGCCCGCCACACGCTGACCGCACCGGACGGCCGCAGCGTCAGCCTGTGGCAGGACGAGACCTGCCCGTTCGTCCACGTGTTTGTCAGCCACACCTATCCTGGCCGGCCAGCGGCTGTGGCACTGGAACCAATGACAGGGCCGGCGAACGCCTTCAACTCCGGGGACAGCCTTCGCTGGCTGGCGCCCGGGAACTCGTTCACCATCACCTGGGGCATCCGCGCTGACCTGACTGCTGCCTGACCTGAGTGCCCCGTGACCAAAGCGGCCCAGTCGGGCCGTGGCGCGTTTCCAATAGCCGGACGGCTAGGGAAGTATTGGGCTATGACGCCAGCAAAGGACGCCACACCAGACGACGCAGCCAACACGATTGCCAGCGCGACAGGCGGTGCCGGCGCGACGGGCAGTGCCAGCGGGACGGGCAGTGCCACAGGCAGGGCAAGCACAACAAACCCTGCCCGGCCCTTCGGCCGTCTCGAGCCGCGGCGCATCCGGACCGACCGTGACCTTGAAGAGGACATTCCCTACGGTGTGCGTATCGCGGCCGCATGGGCCTGGCGGCTGGGGCTGATCCTGCTGATCACCGGCGCCCTGGTCTGGCTGCTGGCCAAGGTCAGCTTCCTCATCATTCCCGTGATGGTGGCGGCGCTGCTGGCCGGCCTGCTGAGTCCCCTGGTGCGGTGGCTGCGGAAGTCGCACATCCCCAACGGGGCCGCCGTCGCCATCACGGTCCTGGGTTTCATCGGGCTCATCGCCGGTGCCCTGGCCCTCGTGGGGCGGCAGCTTGCCCTCGGTTTCCAGGAGCTGTGGGGCGAGGCGCTGGCCGGCGTCCAGCAGGTGCAGAACTGGCTGGCAGAGGGCCCGCTGCACCTGACGGCCACCCAGATCGACCAGTACGTCCAGGACGCCACGGCCGCGCTGCAGAACAACAGCAGCAGCATCCTCAGCGGCGCCCTGTCCTTCGGAAGCACCGCCGGCCACTTCGCGGCGGGACTGGTCCTGGCGCTCTTCATCCTGATCTTCTTCCTTCTGGAAGGCAGCCGCATCTGGTCCTTCCTGGTCCGGCTCCTGCCACGGCGGGCGCGGATCCCCGCCGACGGCGCCGGCCGGCGCGGGTGGACCTCCATGGTCAGCTATGCGCGGATCCAGCTGTTCGTGGCCTTCGTGGATGCCGTCGGCATCGGCGTCGGTGCCGCGATCATCAATGTCCCGCTGGCACTGCCGCTGGGCGTGCTGGTGTTCATCGGTTCCTTCATCCCCGTGGTGGGTGCGCTCGTGACGGGCGTCATCGCGGTGCTGCTCGCCCTGGTGGCCAATGGTCCGGTCAACGCGCTGATCATGCTGGGCATCGTGCTGCTGGTGCAGCAGTTGGAAAGCCACATCCTGCAGCCACTGGTCATGGGCAAGGCCGTCGCCCTGCATCCGGTGGCCGTGATCCTGTCCGTCGCCGCCGGCTCCTACCTCGCGGGCATCCCCGGGGCGCTGTTCTCGGTGCCCATCCTGGCCGTAGCAAATTCGGCGATTCGGTATATTGCTGCCAGAACGTGGGAACATGAACTTGTGCCGGCTGCCGCGGGTACCGCAGACCTGGCCTCTGCCGATGAGGACAATACCTTCAGGGAAGTCCGGCTGCCGGGCTCGCATTCAAGCCACGGCAACCCTGCCGGCACTGCACACGGCGCCCCGGGCGGCAACGCCGCCCCCGGTGCCGACGTCGAATCACCCAAAGGAGAATAGTTAGTGAACACCCCCGAAAGCCTTCCCGTCACGCTGGACGATGTCCTTGAGGCGCAGAAGCTGCTGGACGGGATTATTGCGCGGACCCCGGTGGAGTCCTCCCGGGCCCTGGGCAGCATGGTGGGCGGCGAGGTCTACTTCAAGTGCGAGAACCTGCAGCGCGCCGGCTCCTTCAAGGTGCGCGGCGCCTACGTGCGGATGGCGCGGCTCTCCGAATCCGACAAGAAGCGCGGCGTGGTGGCGGCCTCCGCCGGTAACCATGCCCAGGGCGTCGCCGTCGCCGCCAAGAGCCTGGGCATCACGGCCCGGATCTACATGCCCCTCGGCGTGGCACTGCCCAAACTCGCCGCGACCCGCAGCCACGGCGCCGAGGTGGTCCTGCACGGGCACAACGTGGATGAGGCCCTGGCCGAAGCCCAGCGGTATGCCGACGACACCGGAGCCGTCTTTGTCCACCCCTTCGACAACGTGGACGTCGTTGCCGGCCAGGGCACCCTGGGCCTGGAGATCCTCGAACAGGTGCCCAACGTCGACACCATCCTGATGGGCGTCGGCGGCGGTGGGCTGCTGGCCGGCGTCGCGGTGGCCGTCAAGGCCCGCGCCAAGGAACTCGGCCGCGAAATCCGCATCATCGGCGTGCAGGCAGAGAACGCGGCCGCCTACCCGCCCTCGCTGGCGGCGGACGCCCTGGTGCCGCTCAAGAAGGTGTCCACCATGGCCGACGGCATCGCCGTGGGCCGCCCCGGGCAGCTGCCCTTCAGCATCATCCGCGAACTCGTTGACGATGTGGTCACCGTCAGCGAAGACTCCCTGGCGCGGGCCCTGATCTTCCTGCTGGAACGCGCCAAGATGGTGGTGGAACCCGCCGGTGCGGTGGGCGTGGCTGCCCTCATGGACGGCAAGATCGAGAACCCGGGGACCACCGCCGTCGTCCTGTCCGGCGGCAACATCGACCCCATGCTGATGCTCAAAGTGATCCAGCGCGGCCTCTCCGCCGCCGGCCGCTACATGACCGTGCGGATGATGCTCGATGACCGCCCGGGTTCGCTGGCCACCATCGCTCGCATCATTGCCGAGAACGACGCCAACGTGACCGGCCTCGACCACACCCGCGTGGGCGGCTCCATCAGCATGGGCGACGTCTCCATCACAGTGAACCTTGAAACCAAGGGCCACGAGCACGGCGAACAGGTCCTCGGCGCCCTGCGCGCGGAGGGTTTCCAGCCGATCGTGGTGCACTAGGAGCCGTCATGCTGGACAGCCAGGGCGAGGCGCCCGCCACCCGGGAAACGGCCGCTGCCCGCGCCAAGCGCGGACTGCTGGTGGTGGGATCCTTCGTGGCGCTCCTGTTCGCCATCGAGCTGCTCAACACGGCGCTGCTGCACTCGCTGAACGGCGTCTTCGGGCTCCGGCCCAGAAGCGCCGACGGCATCCTGGACGTGTTCACCTTCCCGCTGCTGCACGCCAACCTCAACCACGTGCTGTCCAACGCGCTGCCGCTGATCATCTTCGGGTTCCTGGTATTTCTGTCCGGGATCCGGGTCTTCCTCACGGCCGTCGCCTGCAGCTGGCTGGGCTCCGGGCTGGCCGTCTGGCTGTTTGGCGCCGGCGGAGTCACCGTGGGCTCGTCCGGGCTGGTCTTCGGCCTGTTCGCGTTCCTCCTGGTGCGCGGGTTCTTCAACCGCAGCTGGTGGCAGATCCTGCTGTCGGTGGTGCTGTTCCTTGCCTACGGTTCCATCCTTTTCGGGATCATTCCGAACGTGGCAGGCTACGTGTCCTGGCAGGCGCACCTCGGCGGCGCCGCAGGCGGCGTCCTGGCCGCCGTCGTGCTGCGGGCACGGGCCTCCCGCCGCCAATCTGCGTTTGGCGGCGAAGGATAACCAAGGCGGCTTAAAGCACGACGCCGGCCGTCCCCGGAAGTGGGGGAGGCCGGCGTCGTGCGTTTGCTGGGACCGCGGACGGACGCGGTATTAGCCCGAGTAGGGCTTGGCGGAAATGATCTCCACCGAGATGTCCTTGCCGTTGGGGGCGGTGTAGCTGAGCTTGTCGCCCTCCTTGTGGCCCATGATCGCGGCACCGAGCGGGGACTTGTCACTGAAGACGTCCAGATCGGAGTCGCCGGCGATTTCGCGGGAGCCGAGCAGGAAGGTTTCCTCGTCGCCGGCGATGCGGGCGACGACGATCATGCCGGGCTCAACGATTCCGTCGTCGGCCGGTGCCTCGCCGACGTGGGCGTCGCGCAGCAGGACGGTCAGCTGGCGGATGCGGGCCTCGATCTTGCCCTGCTCTTCCTTCGCAGCGTGGTAACCGCCGTTCTCCTTGAGGTCTCCCTCCTGACGGGCAGCGTCGATCTTCTGGACGATTTCCGCACGGCCGGGGCCGGAAAGGTGGTCCAGCTCTGCCTTCAGGCGGTCAAAAGCTTCCTGGGTAAGCCAAGCTGCAGGCGCGCTGTTAGTGGTAGACACGGACTTCTCCTCTAGTGGGTGTACAAGCGGTCATACAAACAAAGACCCCGCCACGGTGGCCACCTGTGGAACTCAGTAACCATCTCAGCGGGGTAAAGGTATTGATCCATTGTAGTCAATCCTGTGGAGTAAACCCAACAACCAAGCGGCGTGGGTCACACGGCTTCTTCTGCTGCCGGTATTCCTGCCGGCCCTGGGCCGGCCCTAGGAAACCGCGGGCTTCGGGATCCAGCAGTTGTCCACGACGCCCGAGACGGCCTGGGATTCGGTGCGCAGGACAACCCGCTGGGCGAAGGTGCGCCCGCCGTCGGTGCTCTGGCCCTGCGCGTCCTGCGGCTCCTGCCCGACCGGCGGAATGTCGACCACTTTCCAGCCGACCACTGCGAACCTGGAATCGAGCGCCTTGATGGCGCACTTGACGGCCGTGCCGGGTTCCCTGGTCACCTGGAAGTCCACCACGGCCTGGGTGGCATCCGGAGTCCGGTAGCCGATGTCCTTGTATGTCACCGCCGCCGTGGCGTTGGACGTGGAGACCCAGGCCAGGAAGCCCATGCCGATTGCCAGGGCCACGATAACCGCCCAGCGCTGGGCCTTTCGGGACAGCCTGCGCTTTGGACGGCCATAGCGATTGGCTAGGCTAATGTCTGCAGGCTGGGAAGTGCCCGACTTGTCCTCGGTAGTCACCCTTTCAGTTTAGTGGCGATCAACCGGGGAAATATCCGGCGTCAGCATTGCAGTCAGCCCCAGGAGAAAGAGGAGCAGTCCCAGATGACAGCGTCCACCAGCCAGTCGTCCACGCTTCGCCTGCTGGCAGTCCACGCCCACCCGGACGACGAATCCAGCAAGGGTGCAGCCACCATGGCGATGTACGCCGCGGCCGGTGTGGACGTCATGGTCGCGACCTGCACGGACGGCTCCCGCGGCGACATCCAGAATCCGGCCATGGAGCCCGAGCCCCATCCGAAGCGGGACATGGCCGGTGCCCGCCGCCTTGAAATGAACGAGGCCGCCCGGATCCTGGGCATCCGGCAGCGCTGGCTGGGCTTCGTGGACTCGGGCCTGCCCGAGGGCGATCCGCTCCCGGCGCTGCCGGCCGGGTGCTTCGCGCTGCAGCCCCTGGAGCGGGCGGCGGCGCCCCTCGTCCGGCTGGTCCGGGACTTCAAACCGCACGTGATGGTCAGCTATGACGAAAACGGCGGCTACCCGCACCCGGACCACATCATGGCGCACCGGGTTGCGGTGGAGGCCTTCGAAGCCGCCAGCGACCCCGCCCGGTATCCGGGCACCGGGGAGGCCTGGGAGCCCGGCAAGCTGTACTACGACCGCGCCTTCAGTCCGGAGCGCTTCCGTGCCCTGCACTTCGCGCTGGAGGAGGCCGGACTCCAGTCGCCCTACGCCCAGCGCCTGGCCGCCTGGCTTGAGGCGGACGCCGAAGGGCACACGCCCCCGATGCCCATGCATGAGACCACCACCCAGGTGGACTGCGGCGACTTCTTCGAAGCCCGCGACGACGCCCTCCGCGCGCACCGGACCCAGGTGGACCCGCTGGGCTTTTTCTTCGCCGTGTCAGCGGAGATGCAGGCGCGCGTCTGGCCCTGGGAGGACTACACGCTGATCCAGTCGAAGGTGTCCTCTGAGCTGCCCGAAAAGGACCTGTTCGCGGGGCTAAGATAGAGACAAGAGACATTTTCTATCCCGTGTAGAACAACACAGTAGAAAAACTGCAGTAGAACTACCCAGTAGAAGACCCGCGTAGAAGTCCGTGTGGCGGCCGGAATGGCCGCGGCCGCGCGCGTACCAACGGGCCGGACGTTGGCCCACGGGGCTGACGGCGGCCCCAGCCTTGAGAAGGTTTGAACAGTGCACCATTTGCTCATCGCCCTGGCATCGTCCCCGGCACCCTCGCCGTCGTTGCGCCCCGGCCTGACCCCGGACCAGGTCACCCCCGGCCTGTTGGGCTTTCTGCTGACCGCCTTCATCGTGGTGCTCACCGCGCTGCTGATTGTGGACATGGTGCGCCGCATCCGCCGCGTGCGGTACCGCGCCCAGGTGGAGGAGGAACGCCAGGCTGCCGCCGAGGCGGCGGACATTGCCCGCGACGATGCCGCCAACGGCAATGCAGGCCGCGCCGACACCTGATCCCGGATCGGGGAAGCCTTCACCGGGTCAGCCCGGACCGGGGCAGCAGCCCGGACCGGGGGAGCAAAACGCCCTCGGCGCGGAACCCTCTGCCTACCTGCGCCAGCACGCCGGCAACCCGGTGCACTGGCAGCCGTTCGGGGACGCCGCCTTTGCGGGGGCCGCGGCCCGGAACGTGCCTGTGTTCCTGTCCATCGGCTACGCCGCCTGCCACTGGTGTCACGTCATGGCACGCGAGTCCTTCGAGGACCAGGCCACGGCTGACTACCTGAACAGCCATTTCGTTGCGGTCAAGGTGGACCGCGAGGAACGTCCGGACGTCGATACCGTCTATATGGCCGCCACGCAGGCCATCAGCGGCGAGGGCGGCTGGCCCATGTCCGTCTTCCTGACCCCCGGCGGCCTGGCCTTCCATGCCGGCACCTATTTCCCGCCCCATCCCATGCGGGGCCGTCCGTCCTTCCGCCAGGTCCTCGAGGCCGTGCACGAGGCGTGGACGGAACGCCGCGACGCCGTGGAGGGAAACGCCCGATCCCTCGCGCAGAACATGGGCCAGGTGCAGCTCGCCGCTGCCGTGGACGTGTCCCGTCCGCCGGAACTGCTCGACGCCGGGCTGTTGCCCGCCGCCGTCCGTTCCCTCGCAGATTCCGAAGACCCCGACGACGGCGGGTTTGGCAGCGCCCCCAAGTTCCCGCCGTCGGCCGTCCTGGAATTCCTGGTCCGGCACGCCGCGGTGCCCTCGGACACCGCCGATGAGGCCAGGGAGATGGCCGGGCGCACCCTCGCGGCCATGGCCCGCTCGGCCCTCTTTGACCAGCTCGACGGCGGGTTCGCCCGGTATTCAGTGACCCGCGACTGGTCCGTTCCGCACTTTGAGAAGATGCTGTACGACAACGCCCAGCTGCTGCACGTCTACGTGCACTGGATCCGGCTGGGCGGAACGGCCGGGTTCCCGGCAGCCGAGGCGGCGGACGTCGCGTCGCGGACCGCCGACTGGATGCTCTCCGCGCTGGGGCTGCCAGGCGGGGGACTGGCGTCCTCGCTGGATGCAGACTCCGTGGTGGACGGGGAGCACCACGAGGGGGCCAGCTATCTTTGGACCCCCGGCGATCTGGAACGGGAGCTGGGCACGGAGGATGCTGCGGCCGTCGCCTGGATGATGAACGTCGGCTCCCGGGGCACCGTGTCGGAGTTCGGCTCGCCGCTGCACCCGGGCCGGGCGCTGGACGGAGACGAGGCGCGGCTCTGGCAGGATGTGGGGCCCCGCCTTCAGGAAGCCCGGGCATGCCGCCCGCAGCCCGGGCGGGACGAGAAGGTGGTGGCGGGCTGGAACGGGCTCGCCGTGGCGGCGTTCGCGGACGCCGGTGCAGTCCTGGACAGGCCGGATCTCGTGGCGGCGGCCGCCCGGATCGCCGGCTATCTGGAACGGGTCCACTGGCGGGCGGCATCGGGCGGGTCGCAGGCGCCCGGGGAGCTGGTCCGTGTGTCGCATGGCGGCGCGGCCCGCGGGATCGGCGGCCTGCTCGAGGACTATGCGTTCTGCGCGGGTGGCTTCCTGGCGCTGTACTCGGCGGCGGGCGATCCCCGCTGGTACATGTTCGCCGAGGCGCTGATCCGGACGGCCTGCACCCGGTTCGTCGACGGCGGAAGGCTTGCCGATTCCGCCGGGGAGTCGGCGCAGGTTGTCAGCGCCCAGGGCGGAAAGCCGGGCCTGGACCCCTTTGACAACGCCACGCCCAGTGGCGCGGCCGCCTTTGCCGGCGTCCTGCTGGGCTACGCCGCGCTGTCCGGCTCCGCGGAACACCGGATTATGGCCGGGAACATCCTGGCCCTCCTGCCCCCGCTCGCGGTGCGGGTACCGCGCGTGGCTGGCTGGCTCCTGGCCACAGCGCAGGCCGCGCTTGCAGGGCCGGTGGAGGCCGCCGTCGTCGGACCTGCCGGTCCCGAACGGGACGCGCTCCACCGTGCACTGCTGCTGTCCCCGAGCCCGGGGCTGGTGGTGGCGGCAGGGGAGGCGGACGACGGCGGGACGCCGGCCCAGGTGCCGCTGCTGCGGCAGAGGCCGGCCGGCCCCGGAGGTGCGCCGCTCGTCTATGTGTGCCGCGGCATGGTCTGCGACCGGCCGGTGGCGACCGCTGCGGAGGCGCTGGAACGCGTCAGCTCAGGACTGCAATGAGGATGGCCGCGAAGTGGGCGGCAAAGGCCAGCACCGTGAATGCGTGGAAAAGCTCGTGGAAGCCGAAGTGCCGGTAGCTGAAGTTGGGTTTCTTGAGGGCGTAGAACACAGCCCCGGCGATGTACAGGGCCCCGCCGACGCAGATGAGCAGGGCTGCCGGGACGCTCGCCGCGAAGAAAGCGGGAAGGTAGAACAGGGACCCGCAGCCGAGGCCGATGTAGATGGGCACGTACAGCCAGCGGGGCGCGTCGGTCCAGAGCAGCCGGAAGAGGACACCCAGGATCGCGGCGGACCAGATCAGCCAGAGCAGGAACTCCGCCGTCGGCCTGCCCAGCAGGCTCCACGCCAGCGGGGTGTAGCTGCCGGCGATCACCAGCATGATGTTGGTGTGGTCCAGCCGCTTGAGGACGCGTTTAACGCCGGGGGCCCAGTTGCCGCGGTGGTACACCGCGCTGACGCCGAAGAGCAGCACGCCGGTAAGGGCGTAGATGGCGGACGCAATCTTGCGCTCTGCGGTGGGAGCCACCGCAACCAGCACAATCCCGGCAGCCAGGGCGAACGGCGCGGTGACGGTGTGGATCCAGCCCCGCCACTTGGGTTTGATCGTCAGCAGTTCCGCGATGCGTTCCGCGGCGTGGTCCACGGCGGCGGGTTCAGCCTTCGACGGCTCCGGTCCGCCGTCCGGGGCATTGCTCTTCATGCCTTCCAGAATAACCTACGGTTCAGTAAGTTACTCCCTGGTAACGTTTTGCCTGTCTGGTCCTTTCGGCCCGTTCGGCGGGGCACCGGACGGCAACCTGCGCGCGGCGGCCGCCTCCGGGCGGTAGCCTAGGACTTGCACAAAAGTCGTACAGCAGGAAGTCAGGTGAATCTCCGGATGGAATGGCCCGGGTTCCTCTATGGCTTCTATGAGCGCAAGCTTCTGCGCTCGCTGGAACCGGAACGGATCCCCAGGCACATCGGCGTCATGGTGGACGGCAACCGGCGCTGGGCCCGGCAGTTCAATGCCCCGACCAGCCAGGGCCATCAGGCCGGCGCGGACAAGATCCACGAGTTTCTCGGCTGGTGCCAGGAGCTGGGCGTCCGGGTGGTCACCCTGTACATGCTCTCCACGGACAACATGAGCCGTTCCGGCGAGGAGCTCGACCTCCTGATGGGCATCATCGCCAACACTCTTGACCGGCTGGACGAGGATGCCGACATTTCGGTTCATGCCATGGGCGCCCCGGAGCTGCTCCCGGACTACCTTGCGGAGCGCCTGACCAAGCTCACCGCCCGGACGCCGGTGCGCGAGAAACTACACGTGAACGTGGCTGTCGGCTACGGCGGCCGGCGCGAGATCGTGGACGCGGTGCGCGAGCTGCTGCACGACGCCGTGGCGCACAAGGCGGATATCAGCGAACTCGCCGACTCCCTGAGTGTGGAGGACATCTCGCGCTTCCTCTATACGCGCGGCCAGCCGGATCCGGACCTGGTGATTCGGACCTCGGGCGAGCAAAGGCTCTCGGGCTTCCTGATGTGGCAAAGCGCCTACAGCGAGTTCTACTTCTGCGAGGCCCTCTGGCCCGCCTTCCGGAAGGTCGATTTCCTCCGCGCCCTGCGCGACTATGCCGGCCGTCAGCGCCGCTTCGGCTCCTAGCATTTTCGTCGTCCGCCGGCCGCCGTATGGGCCGCCGTCGTTCACTCCGAATTCACATGCCGGCAACAGGAATCGCCGGACGAAGACGTTGGAAATTAGTTCGGGGCGATTTACGTTAAACCCATCAGCAGGCAAACCGCCGGCTGATCGGGGAGGCCAGTACATGGAGCGATTCTTCGCACCGGTTGTATGGGAGGCCGGATCCGGCCTCGTGGCCGAGCCGCCTCACCAATAACAATTCCGGGCACGTGCCCCGGGGCTGGAGTCGATGTGGCTATTTCTGAACAACTGCCCGAAGTCATCACGGACAAGGGTGAGAAGGCTACCTCTCGCGCCAAGCGAGCCATTTCAAAGACCGGTGCGGACACGAAAGACGCCGCAGCCGGTCTTGCTGTTTCCGGCCCACAGACTGAAACCCAGCCATCAGTCTCCACCTTCGTCATCGACACCTCCGTGCTGCTCTCCGACCCCCGCGCGCTGCTGCGGTTTGCGGAGCACGAAGTTATTGTGCCGATCGTGGTGATCACCGAACTTGAAGGGAAGCGGCACGACCCCGAACTCGGCTACTTCGCACGGAAGGCGCTCCGGCTCCTTGATGACCTTCGCATCCAGCACGGCGGGCTCAACCGGCCCATCCCGCTGGGCGACGCGGGCGGCACGCTCATGATCGAGCTGAACCACATCTCTGCCGAAGTCCTGCCGGCCGGATTCCGCGGCGGGGACAACGACAGCCGCATCCTCGCCGTCGCCAAGAACCTCTCCAACGAAGGGCGCAACGTCACCGTGGTGTCCAAGGACCTGCCGATGCGGGTCAAGGCCTCGGCCATGGGCCTGCTGGCCGATGAATACCGCAACGAGCTCGTCAAGGATTCCGGGTGGACCGGCGTCGCCGAGATCGATGCGAGCGACGAGGAGATCTCCACGCTGTACGGCCACGAACCGGTCTTCATCCCGGCGGCAGCCGAGATGCCGGTCAATACCGGCCTTGTGGTGCTCTCCAGCCGTGGCTCCGCCCTGGGACGCGTGGGGGCCGACAAGCAGGTCCGCCTGGTCAAGGGGGACCGCGACGTTTTCGGCCTCCACGGGCGGTCCGCTGAGCAGCGGTTGGCCATCGACCTGCTGATGGACCCCGCGGTGGGCATCGTGTCCATGGGCGGCCGCGCGGGCACCGGCAAGTCGGCCCTTGCCCTGTGCGCCGGCCTCGAGGCGGTGCTGGAACGCCGCGAGCACCGCAAGGTGATCGTGTTCCGCCCGCTGTTCGCGGTGGGCGGCCAGGAGCTCGGCTACCTGCCGGGCTCGGAGGCGGAGAAGATGAACCCCTGGGCACAGGCGGTTTTCGACACCCTGGGCGCTCTGGTGAGCCAGGAAGTCGTGGAGGAAGTCATGGACCGCGGCATGCTGGAGGTCATGCCGCTGACCCACATCCGCGGACGCTCCCTGCATGACGCCTTCGTGATCGTGGACGAGGCCCAGTCGCTCGAAAAGAACGTCCTGCTGACCGTCATGAGCCGGATCGGGCAGAACTCGAAGATCGTCCTCACCCACGACGTTGCCCAGCGCGACAACCTCCGGGTCGGACGGCACGACGGCATCGCAGCGGTCGTCGAGACCCTGAAGGGCCACCCGCTCTTCGGCCACATCACCCTCACCCGGTCCGAACGCTCGCCCATCGCGGCTCTCGTCACGGACCTGCTCGAAGGGGCGTAACTCCTACCTGAGAAGGGCCGCGGTCCGGTTCGCCTGGCCACGGCCCTTCTCTGTTGGCTGAGCTTGGGTCGGGCGGGGAGCGAACCCCTCAGCCCGCGATCCCCAGGAGGAATTTTGCCGTGCGTTCGTGGCCTTCCACCTCTAGGTGCCAGTCGGGCCGGTTGAACGTTGCCGGCGTGAGGCGGACCCTCTGTACTGTTTCCTGTTTGCCGCCCCAGGACATGCGCGTGGCGCCGTTCGGTTCGTAGCCGAGGGACCGGGAGACTCCCAGGGATGCGGCGTTCCAGTGGGCGGCTTCGGATTCGCAGACTTCGGCGCCAAGCCAGTCAAAGGCGTAAAGCGCGACGGCGGCCCGCATCTCCCTGCCGAAGCCCCGGCCCTGCGCGCTTTTCCGCAGCCACGATCCGGTGGTGACCGTGCGCAGGACCTCAAAGTCCCGCGCGGCGATGTCCTGGCAGCCGAGGAAGGTTCCGTCGTGCCAGATGCCGAGCGTCAGCGTCCAGGACTCCGGCGTGGACGCGGCGCGGCACTGCCAGTACCAGCGGGCCATGTTGGGTCCCAGCTCGCCGGCGGGGACCGCGGTCCAGGGCGTGCTGAACGGATTGCGGCCCGGCTCGTGGATGCCGCTGGCCGCCGCTTCAACTGCCGCGGGGATGTGGCTGTCGCGCAGTGGCCGCAGGGTGAGCCGGGGAGTGCCCAGAGTGAGGGCGAACGGAGGCCACACGGAGATCAGCTCGGTCATGCCGGAAGTCTAATAGGTGGCTGGTCCTGTCAAGACGGCGGGGGATGCAGCCCGGCTTACACCGGCACCGCTGCCGTCAGCTGGTGTGGTGCGACAGGCCGAGGGACAGCCGGGTGTTGGCGGGCCCTTCCAGCACCAGGGCGACCGCCTGGTTGGGAAGCTCGAAGACCATGGTGGCGTCCAGGCTATCGCCCTGTTTGAGCTGCGTCTTCCCGGGTGACGTCCAGAGCGGATGAATGCTGTTGGCGCCCAGCCCTGTCACCGAGAACTGGGACGTGTCCACCGCGACGCCTTTACCTTCCAGGGCGGTGAACTGCACCAGTATCCGTACCCGGTGGGTTCCCGCGGACGGGCCCTCGTCCAGGACCTGGACGCGTTCCGGCGGAAGCCAGCCGTCCTTTTCCAGCGGGATGATGCCGTTGACCCGCGCCGTGCCGCCGGGGATCACCGCACTCGCGCCAAGCGGGGTGCTCGCCTCGGGCTTGGCCGTCAGGAAGAGGTATCCCAGCACGAGTCCCAGGGCGCAGAGCAGGGAGACCGGGATCAGCAGCAGCTTCCTTCGGCGCCGGGCGCCGGTCCTGCCGGTGCCGGCCGTGTCAGGTGTCGATACGTCTGGAGCCATGGTTGACATGGGACGAGTGTGAAGCCGCCAGGTTGGAAAAAACCTGCGCAGACCCCCGCATTCCGGGTGGCCCGTCAGGCGGGTGGCCTTTCAGTCGGGGTGGCCCGTCAGGCGGGATTGGCGGGATTGGGCCGCAGCGGC
Source organism: Arthrobacter sp. NPDC056493 (assembly GCF_042795115.1). Taxonomy (NCBI): domain Bacteria; kingdom Bacillati; phylum Actinomycetota; class Actinomycetes; order Micrococcales; family Micrococcaceae; genus Arthrobacter; species Arthrobacter sp. NPDC056493. The sequence goes on from NZ_JBHTSL010000049.1 coordinate 41,390, forward strand.
CACTGGATGTGCTCGCGCACATCAGTGAGGTTCATGGGCTGGGCCACGAAGAGATCGTCCAGCATGTACTCGTCCACGGCCAGGATCCGCATGCGGTGCCCGGGAAGCTGCCCCTCGGCGTCGAGCGGTTCTGCCGCGACGCAGACGCCGGTGCCGGCATCGACGCGGATCCTGGTCCGGCCCGCGCCGCAGAGGGGTGCTGCCGCATCCAGCGGGCGGTACCCGGGGTTCGGGGACACCACAGTTTCCAGCGCCGCCCGGCCTTCGTGGGTCACCTCCCGAACGGGCTCCAGCACTTCGACGGCGTTGGCATTGGGGAACTCCAGCGGCACCGGGGCATTGCCCGCGAGCTCCACCGGATCCAGCGCGGCAGCGAACCGGCCGTTTCCGAACGAGGGTTCACCGTAGGCGGCCTCGGGGCGGCGCCGCACCAGCCCGCCGTCGTCGTAGACCGGGGTCACCAGGTGCGCAGGAAGCAGCCACGACTTCCGGGTGGCGCTCGTGTACAGGCCGTCACGCGAATCGTTGATGCCCGTGGTGCTGCCGAGCAGCGTGCCGTCGCCGGACTCCAGCCGGAGCGCACCGGGACGGCGCAGCCACGCGCGGACGGTGCCGCTGCCGGGACTGCCGGTACTGCCGGCGCCGGAAAACTCGGTGTATTCAAAGCGCAGGGACTGCCACTTCCACGGGGACGAGCGGCAAAGATTCCGGAACGAGGCAGCCGACGCAAGCGGAGCACCACCGCCGTGTTCCTGCCGGTGCTTGGCGTCCCAGGTCCCCATATCCACAGTTTACGCGAGGCCCCCAGCGGCAGGTCCGGCAATCGAGTAGCATCCGAGGGTGATCCAACGACTGGGGGAACTCTGGGAAACCGCGCCAGCCGCATTCTGGCTGCTGCTGGCGTCGTGCGCGTATTTCGCCGTGATGGCGGTGCGGCTCACTGTGATCGACGTCCGCCACCACCTGCTGCCGAACCGGATCGTCTTCCCCTCCTATGCGGTGGCCGGGGTGCTGCTGCTGGGGGCGGTGCTGACCCTCGCCGTTGCGGATCCGTCGGGAGTGCCCGACGGCGGGGCCCGGCTTTTCGGCGTGCCGGCGCTGAGGATTGCGGCCGGGGGAGCGGTGCTGTGGCTGTTCTACTTCGTGCTGCGGCTGGTGTACCCGCCGGGCATGGGGTTCGGGGACGTGAAACTCGCCGGCGTCCTGGGGCTCTACCTGGGTTACCTCGGCTGGCCGCACGTTTTCGCGGGGACGTTCGCCGCTTTCCTGCTCGGCGGACTCTGGAGCATCGGCCTGCTGGTGCTGCGCCGCGGCACGCTCAAGTCGGCCATCCCGTTCGGGCCCTTCATGCTGGCCGGAGCAGCAGCGGCCATGGTCCTGCTCCCCGCCTGACCGCAGCCCCCAAGCTAGCCCCGCGAACGACCAGCGCGAACGAACACTTAAGCCCCGGCGCGAACTGGCAGCTGATGCCCTCAAATCCGGGATT
>NZ_JBHTSL010000050.1:0-42336 GCF_042795115.1 Arthrobacter sp. NPDC056493
GGGAAGGGACCTCCGCGACGACGGCGGCCGGCCGGCCGCCGTCGTACGTCAGCATTGGTGCGGGGTCTGGGACCTCCGCGTCTTAGACGGCGGCGGGCGCGAGGGTCAGCGCCTTGATGATCGCTTCGGTGACGTCCTCCGTGTTGGCTTCGCCGCCGACGTCCCGGGTCAGGTGGCCGGAGCCGGTGGCCGCTTCGATGGCGGCCTCAACGCGGCGGGCTTCCCCGTGCAGGCCGAAGTGGTCCAGCATCAGGGCGGCGCTGGCGATGGCGCCGATCGGGTTGCTGATGCCCTGGCCGGCGATATCCGGAGCGGAACCGTGGACCGGTTCGAACATGGACGGGAAGCGCCGTTCCGGGTTCAGGTTGGCGCTGGCGGCAAGGCCCAGGCTGCCGGCCAGTGCTGAGCCGAGGTCGGAGAGGATGTCGGCGTTCAGGTTGGACGCCACCACCACGGACAGGTCCTCGGGCTTGAGGATGAACTTGGCGCTCATGGCATCGACCAGGACGCTTTCGGTGGCCACGTCCGGGTAGTCCAGTGCCACGCGGTTGAAGACTTCGTCCCACAGGACCATGCCGTACTGCTGGGCGTTGGACTTGGTGACGGACGAGACCTTCTTCACGGTGCGGGTCCGGGCGAGATCGAAGGCGAAGCGCATGATGCGCTCGCAGCCCTTTTCGGTGAACAGCGCGGTCTGCAGGGCCACCTCGTTGCCGGGGCCGCGGCCGCTGAGGTTGCGGCCGCCCAGGCCGGCGTATTCGCCTTCGCTGTTCTCACGGACCACAACCCAGTCGAGTTCGGTGTTGTCTGCCTTGCGCAGCGGGGACTGGACGCCGGGCAGGAATTTCACGGGGCGAATGTTGGCCCACTGGTCGAAGTTCTGGGTGATGTTCAGGCGCAGGCCCCACAGGCTAATGTGGTCAGGGACGTTTTCCCAGCCGACGGCGCCGAAGTAGATGGCGTCGAAGTCCTTGAGGGCTTCCAGGCCCTTGGGGTCCATCATCTGGCCGGTCTTCTCGTAGTAGCCGCAGCCCCAGGGGAACTCGGTCCAGTCGAAGGCGAACTTGCCGCTGGAGTTTTCAGCCAGCGCGTCCAGGACGCGGCGGCCGGCCGAAACGACTTCCTTGCCGACGCCGTCTGCCGGGATCGAAGCGATGCTGAATGTCTGGGTGGCGCTCATTGCGTTCCTCCTCGTTGAGTGTGTTGGCAGGGTCACACTGCCTTTCCTCTTCAAGTAGAGGCCACGCGGGCTGTACGCGTCCAAGACCAAGATTCGATCCGGTAAATAGGTTCTGCCTATGAGTTGTTGGTGTCCACGTGCTCCCGGGCAACGTGGCGTTCCGCAACCTCCAGGAACGCGCAGGCAGCGGGCGTCAGGCCTTCCTTCCTGCTCAGGATGGCCACGTCCAGGTGGGAGACGGGTTCGATCTGCAGGGTCCGAAGCCCTGCCTTGTGCGCAGTGGGCGCCCACGACGATGGCATGACGGCGTGTCCGACGCCGGCCAGCACCAGGGGCAGGATGGAGGTGCGGTGCGCGACTTCGATGACGATTTCGGCTTTGACGCCGTGGGCCAGGGCGTCGTCCACGAGCCAGCGCATCAGTGATCCGCGCTGGCTGGCGATCAGCCGGTGGCCGCCCAGATCCTCCCGCTGGATGGTGCTCCCGGCGGGGAATGTGTCCGCCTGGGGGTTGACGATGAGGATCAGCGGCTGGCGTTCCAGGTCAAGGACATTGACTCCCGGGACCCTAATGGGGTTGGAGGAGCCGGCCAGGCCAATCTCGGTGCTCCCGCTGCGGACAGATTCGATGACCTCCTCCGGGGTGAAGGCGGCACTGACGTTGAGGCGGACCTCCGGATGCAGCCTGGTGAAGGCGGCGGTCATGGACGTCAGCGGCTCGATGCCGGGGGAGGGCATGGTGATGATGTCCAGGAGGCCGCTGCGCAGACCCCGGAGTGCCTGCACGGCGGACTGCGCGGCGTCCAGGTCGCGCATCACCAGCCGGGCAGGGCCCACGAGTTCCTTCCCGGCCTCGCTGAGGACTGCCCGGCGCCCGATCCGGTGGAACAGCGGCACGCCCAGTTCCTTCTCGAGGCTGGCAATGGTCTGGGACAGTGATGGCTGTGCGATCAGCAGGTGCTCGGCCGCCCGGTTGAACCCGTCGTGGTCAACCACCGCCAGGAAATACTTGAGCTTCCGGGTGTCCACGCTGGCTCCTTTCCCGGTCCGCTTTGCTGTCTGCCCCGGACCTGGCCCCTGCGATGGCCCCTGCCGTGAAGCGGCCTGCCGAGGCCCTGATAGCTTACGCCTATCAGCGCCGCGGAACATGGTCCTGGAACCTGGCACCAACACAGCCCGGTGAAACTGCTGGCATACTCTGAGCATGGCCGTCACCTTCGAAAGCACCACACGCACAACCGTCGGGATGACAGAGCTGTTTGACCTCTCCCGAAGCATCGACGCGCACAAGGACTCGATGGCCCGTTCCCGGGAGGAAGCTGTTGCAGGCATCACCTCCGGGTTGATCACCCTGGGGCAGGAGGTGACCTGGCGCGCCTGGCACTTCGGGCTGCCGATACAGATGACGAGCCGGATCACCGAGATGGACGCACCGCACTACTTCGTTGATGAACAAGTCCGGGGGCCGTTCCGCCGGTTCCGGCACGTCCATGAGTTCAGCGAGGACCCGGCCGGAACCATCATGGTGGACCGGATCGACTTCGCTGCGCCGTTCGGCCCCCTGGGACGGCTGGCGGAGAAGCTCTTCCTGGCGCGCTACCTCCGCCGGCTCATCGAGACGCGCAACCTGCACCTGACGGCAGCAGCACGGGCTGAGTGATCTTCCCGGCTGGCAGGCGCACGGCGTCTGCCCGCCGGGACGGGGTCTACTAAACGGCCACTTCCTGACCGGCGAGCGCCTGTTCTGCCGCCTTCCGGGACTTCCTCGACCGGGCGAACCGAAGGTAGAGCGACGGCACGATGAACAGGTTGAGCAGCGTGGACGTCAGGAGTCCGCCGAGGATGACGACGGCCATCGGGTATTCGATCTCATGGCCGGGCACGTCCCCCATGACGACCAGCGGCACCAGGGCGAGCCCGGTGGCGAGGGTGGTCATGAGGATTGGGGAGAGCCGTTCACCGGCGCCCCGCAGCACGAGCGAACCGCTGAACGGAACCCCCTCAGCCCTTTCCAGGTGCTGGCAGTGGCTGATGAGCAGGATGCCGTTCCGGGCCGCAATCCCCATGACCGTCAGGAACCCCACGAGCGAACCCAGCGACAGGACCCCGCCGGTGAAGTACGCGGCCAGGACTCCGCCCACGAGTGCGATGGGCAGGGTCAGGAGGGCCAGGATGGCCAGCCGCCAACTGCGGAAGGACGCCTGCAGGAGTACGAGGATCAGGACCAGCGCCGCAACAGCGAAGATGGTGAGGCGCTCCGTGGCTGCCTGCCGCTCTGTGTATTCGCCCAGGAGCTGGACGCTGTAGCCGGCGGGCAGCTTCAGGGACTCCAGCCGTTCCTGCACCTGTGAAACCACGCGGCCAAGGTCGGCCCCGCGATCGATGAAGGACCCGACCTCGACCCTGCGGGACCCGTTGGTCCGGTCGATGAGGTTCGGAGTGGGCTGGACACTGACTGAGGCGACGTCGGCAAGGCGCACCCGCTGCCCGCTGGGCGTGTCAATGGGCAGGTTCTGGACGGTAGTGACGCTGGTCCGCGTCTCCGGTGTGCTCCACACCTGGACGTCGTACGCCCGCCCGTCACGGAAGACGTCGCCCACCTCTTCGCCGGCCATCAGCGTCGCTGCGGCGCGCCGTACGTCCCCGGGCTTAAGGCCGTACTTCTCCGCCTCCGCAAGATTCACTTTGACGGTGATCTGCGGGACGTCGACTTCCAGGGAAATATGTGGCTCGTCGGTTCCATTGACATCGGTGAGGAGTTGTTTGACCCGCTGCGCCTGTTCGCGCAGCACATTCAGATCGTCGCCGTATATCCGCACAAGGATAGGTTCGCTGGCACCCGTCAGGACCTCTTCGATCCTCTCCTTCAGGTACGTCTGCACGTCGCGGTGCAGGCCCGGGTATCCGTCGACGACTTCCTGGACTGCTGCAACCGTCTGCTCATAGTTGGCATGGCGGTCAATGCTGATCCAGTGCTCACCGGCATTGACTCCGACTATTTCGTCCGCCTGGAAGGCCTGGCCAATGTGCGTTCCGCAATTGAGCACGCCGGGCACCTTGAGGAACGCGGCGCAGCCCCGTTGGGCGATGCGGTATTCCTCTGCCGCCGATGTGCCGGGTTCCGATACCCAGTGCATCAGGAAGTCGCGTTCCTTGAACGTGGGGAACAGGGACTGCCCCAGCAACGGGGCGATCGCCAGACCAACCAGCGCAAGGGCCCCGAAGCCGGCGTAGCCATAGCGCGGCCGGTTCATGATGCGGGACAGGACCGCGTGGTACCCGCGTTTAAGCACCCGGACCAGCGGCGGGTCCAGTTGCTCCAGCTTCGCCCGGGCCAACAGGATCAGGGCAAGGGCAGGCGTCACCGTCAGCGCCACGAGCATTGAGGCCAGCACCGCGAGCGTGTACGCCACAGCAAGCGGCCTGAAGAACACTCCCGTGAGCCCGTTGACGAAAAAGACGGGAAGGGCGGCCACCACGATGATGATCGTGGCGTAGACAATGGGGCTTCGCATTTCCAGCGAGGCCTTCAGGACGACGGACGCCGTCGATTCACCGCCGCCGCGGCTGCGGTGCTGCCGCAACCGGCGCATGATGTTTTCGACGTCGATGATCGCGTCGTCAACGACGACCCCCACCGCGATGACCAGCCCGGCCAGAATCATGGTGTTGACCGAACTGCCGGTGAGGTACAGCACCATGATGGCGGTGAGGAGGGAAAGCGGAATGGCGATCAGGCTGATGAGTGCTGTCCGCCACTGGAAGAGGAACGCGCTCAGGATCATGACCACCAGCAGGCAACCCAGCAGGAGGGCAAGGCTGAGGTTGGAAATGGCCTCCTCGATGAAGCTCGCCGGCCGGAAGATGGTGGTGTCGAAGGTGACGCCGCTCAGGCCCGGCTGGAGTTGGTGCAGGGCTTCCTCGACGCCCCGGGTCACCTCGAGCGTATTGCCCCACGGGAGCTTCTCGACAATGAGCATCAGTCCGTGGCCGTTGTTGATGACGGCGTCGCCGATCAGCGGCTGATGGTCCTCGACCACGCGCGCGACGTCGCCCAGGTGGAGGGCGGTGCCGTGGTCTTCACGGATTGTCACCTTGGCCAGATCTGCGGGGCTGGTGATCGGTTGGACGTGCCGGACGCTCATCCGCTGGTTCGGGCTGTCGATAAAGCCGCCCGTGCCAATGAATTTCCCGGGGGAGTACTGGAGCAGGCCGGCGTCAACAGCCCCGGCCGTCACCTCCATCACCTGGTTCAGCGAGACATTCTTGGCCTTGAGCTTCTCAGGCTGAACCTGGACCTGCAGCATCTGGAGCCTCTCGCCCCAGATCGCGACGTTGGCCACGCCTGGAACCCGGAGCAACCGGGCCCGAATAGTCCAGTAGGACAGCATGGACATCTCGATCATGGACCGATTCGCGGATGTCATGCCGATCTTCATGACGCGGCTGGTGGAGGACAGCGGCTGCAGCATTACCGGGGGCGCAGCCCAGGTGGGCAATGCCGCAGTCACGGCGGCCATCCGCTCCGATACCTGCTGACGCGCGTTGAGCAGGTCCGTGCCCTGTTTGAAGATCAGGATGATCGAGGACAGCTGGGGCACTGATTTTGACCTCAGCTCGTCCAGTCCGGGCATTCCGGACAGGGACGCCTCGATTGGCACGGAGACGAGTTCCTCCACTTCCTGGGCCGTTAAACCCAGGCACGCAGTCTGGATCTCGACCTGCGGGGGCGCGAATTCCGGAAAGACATCCAGGGATGCCTTGCTGAGCTGGACCGATCCCAGCAACATGACCACGCAGGCGAGGGCGACGACAATCGTCCTGAACCTGAGGCTGATTCCGACAATCCAGCGCATGTCAGCTCGCTACGTCCAGTTCAGCGCCGAAGAGCTCTTCGGCCCCTGTGGTGACCACGGTCGTGCCCGGCTTCGGACCGTTGGTCAGCGTAGCCGTGGTGTCGTCGATCCGCTCCACCGTGATGGGCTGGCGGACGTAGACGCGCGGGGCGGCAATAGTATAGACCCACGTCTTTCCTTCGCTGTCGTAGAGGATCGCCAGGTAGGGAACCACGAGTTTCCCGCTCTTGGGATCCCGGGACGTCGTCGAGGTCTGGAGGCCGATGTTCGCGGCGGCGTGTTCGTTCAGCGTGATGCGCTTCAGGTCGCTCCCTGGAACCTCTTCAAGGCTGGCTGCGACGTCGCCTGCTGCCACCGGCTCGGCTGCGAGCTGGCTGCAGGCTGGCAATGCCTGTGTCAGAAGACCCAGGACGGTAAGAACCATCAGGCCGCGCATCCGCGGCGAGGTCGTTGTCATGATGCATCCCGGCTTTCAGGCGCCCATCGGGGCTTCAGTAGCTTCGGCTTGTGTCGTTGCTGTTTGTGATCCTGCCTGGCCGCGTTCGAAGCGGATCAGGATTGCCGGGAGCACGAACAGGACGAAGAGGGTGGTTGTCAGCAGACCGCCCCAGACAATGACGGCGACCGGCTGAATGATCTCCGTGCCCGTCACTCCGCCGAGCAGAACCAGCGGAAGGAGGGCGATGGCGGTGATCACGGTGGACCCGAGGGCCGGCTTCAGCCTGTCGCGTGCGGCCCGGATCACGAGGGCGGGCCCCCCGGCTTCGCTTTCCCCGGCGCGCAGGTTCCTGACCTCGGCGGCGAGCAGCAGGCAGTTCCGGACCGCGATGCCCAAGACTGCCGAGAAGGCGACAAACGCCGCCAGATAATTAGCTCCTCCGTCTGCCAGGGCGGTGAGGACGCCGCCCGACAAAGAGGCGAGCAACCCGAGGAACACAGCGGCTGCGATCCGCCAACCGCCCAGTGCTGTTTGCAGGAGCACCAGGATGCCGAAGGCAGCTACCCCGGTCAGCAGCCACAGCCACTGGATGCTCGATTGCTGCTGCGCGTACTGGGTGAGGACCTCAGCGTGGTAAGCCACCGGGAACTGGATCTGCTGCAGGCCCTTTTCGATGTCCTGCTGCACCTCAGCCAATCCACGTCCCTGAATGTCAGCTTTCACATCCACGCGCCGCGAGGTGTCGTCGTGCAGAATGACGGCGTCGTTGGGAACGATGCTGACGTCGGCCACGTCGCCGAGGCGCACATGGCCGCCTTTGGGAGTGTCGATCAGGAGTTCACGGACACTGGTGAGGCTGTTCCTGGTGGACGGCTGTCCCTTGACGACCACGGAGAAGACCTTCTGCTGTTCGTAGACGTTGCCCACTTCGATGCCCTGCAGCAAAGCGGCCGCAGCACGACGGACTTCGCCCGGGATGACTCCGGCTTTCTGGGCTCTCTCCAGGTCAACCTTGACTTGGACGGTGGGCTGTTCGACGGGGGCATCCACACGGGGATTCACGATCCCGGCCGTGTGGGCCAGGACCTGACGCACTTCCTCGGCCTTCGCGCGGAGCGTGGCCGTGTCAATGCCGTAGACCCGCACGCCAAAGCCGGCATCGGCAGCAGCCCGGATCTGGTCGATCTTCTGCTGCGGGTAGGTCGAAACTGTTGCACGCAGCCCCGGGTATCCGGCCACGACTCTCTGCACATCATCCACGGTGCTGGCGTATGAGGTGTCCTTGGACACGCTCACCCACAGCTCGCCGGAACTTACGTCTCCCACCCGGTCGGAGGTAACCGCACGGCCAACCTCGGAGGCGACACTGGAAACGCCGGACACCGCGCGCAGTTCATCGGCAGCCGCATTGGTGATCCTGACCATTTCCTGGTCGGACGTGCCGGGTGCGGCGCTCCACTGGACCACCAGCGTGTCGTCCGCCAGAACGGGCACCACAGGGCTGCCAGGCACAAGCTGCGGAGCCAGCGCCAGTGCTGCGAGTGCCATGACTGCCGTCGCGGCGAAGACGGCTACCGGCCTGCCCCGGTTGCCGGAAAGGGCCCGGCCGTACCGGATCCGGAGGCGTTGCATTGCCTGGCCCTCACGCCCGCGGGACGTGGAAGCCGGAGGCAGGAAGTACACCAGGGCCGCGGTCGCTGTCAGCGCCACGACCATGGCAACCGCCAGCGCGAGCAGGTAGCTGAGCACCAGGGGTCCGAACATTGCACCGTTTTCGCCGGGCACAAAGAGCAAGGGGAGCACGCTCAGCGCCATGATCAGCAGGGAGTAGAAGAGGGACGTGCGGACTGGCCGCAGTGCCCCGGCAACAAGGGCGCTCCTGGCATCCCCTGCGCCTGTCTCCCGCGCAGTACGGTATGCCCGGACGGTGCAGTTCAGGTCTTCCATGACGTCGCCGATGATGACGGCGAGGGCAAGGACCATGCCGGTGAAGACCATGGTGTTCAGTCCGGCACCGAGCACCGAGAGCAACACGGCTGCCGCAATGAGCGACAGCGAAATGCTGATCAGGCTGATGAGGGCACTCCGCCAGGACCGGAAAACCACTCCGATCGCCGCTGCGACCAGCAGCAGCGTGACGAGCAAGGCCACGGCCAGGGTTCCCGTTTCCTGCTCTACAAACGACTCCTGCCGGTACACGGTGGTGTCAACAGCTACGCCGGGCAACCCTGCCTGAAGCTCGCGTATGGTTTCGTCGAGCCCACGCGTAACATCCGCGGTGTTTGTTTCCGGGAACTTCTCAATCACGACCAACAGCTCGGCGTCCTGGCCGGGCTGTGCGTCTCCGATCAACGGCTGATGATCCGTCTGGACCTGGGCGACATCCCCCAGGAGCAGTTTGCTGGACGTGCCCTGGAGGCTGACTTTGCCCAGGTCCTCGGGGGTGGTGATGGGAAGAACGTGCTGGACTCCAAGCCGCTGATGTCCCGTCTCCAGGAAGCCGCCCGTGCCCGGCGTTGAGGCCTCAAGGTAGCTCAGCGGCGACACCCAGACGGAGTTGCCGGTGGTCCTGATGACCTGGTCCAGCGTCACGCCCTTGGCTTCCAGCTGCTTGGGGTCCACGAGCACCTGCAGCTGCTGGTCGCGCTGGCCCCAGATGGAAATGTTCGCCACACCGGGAACCGCCAAAAGTGCTGGCTTCATGGTCCACCGCGCCAGCACGGACATGTCGATGGGGGACATGTCCTTCGACGTGAGCCTGACCATCATCACCCGGCTCGTGGAGGACAGCGGCTGCATGAGCACGGGCGCTGCGGACACGTTGGGCAGCGCCCTCGCCTGGGTCAGGCGCTCGGCGACGAGCTGGCGTGCCCGGAACATGTCCGTCCCCGGCTGGAAGACCAGCTGGATCGAGGACAGGCCGGGAAGCGACTTGGAACGGATCGCCTCCACCCACGCCACGCCGTTCAGCAGGTCTGCCTCCATGGGGGACGTGACGAGCTGTTCGACTTCGGCAGCGGAGAGCCCCAGGGCCTCGGTCTGTATTTCGACCTGCGGCGGCGCGAACTCGGGGAAGGCGTCAACCGGCATGCTGGGCAGTGCGGTGAAGCCGTACCCGAGGATGCCGGCAGCCACTACCAGGACAAGGATCCTGAACTGCAGAACCCAGCCCAAAACCGCGCGCATCATGGCCTGTTCACCGCCAAAGCCATCCCCGCTGATTTCACGGGCAACGGGAAGCTGAGGGTCAAACCCAGGCTGGCAGCGGGGCCAGGCCGACGGCGGTGTCGGTGTTTGCCGGGCAGTCCGGCGGTTTTTTGCCTTTCAGGAAGCCTTTGTTGGGGGTTCACGATCAGATCTACTCTGAGGTGACCGGGGACGGAAGTCTTTACTGCAGAATAAATGTTCACGGCGCGGCTCCATTGCTACTGCCTTCGCGCCCCCCAAACGTCTAGCAGAATGATGGTCCTCGCGAGGGGCCACGTCAATGGCATCGGAGCCGTTTTTCCGGCAGGCTCAGTGGCCGGCAATGAGCTCTGCGACCCGGACCAGCTCTTCCTGGAGATTGTAGAAATGGGTCGCCAGCCGGATCCTTCCGGCCCGGATGGACACAATCACGTTCGCATGGCGCAGGCGGGCCATGACGGCGTCCGGATCGTTCACCGGAACGGAGATGATGGTGGATCGGTGCGCTTCGGGGAAGGACCGGAAGCTGACGCCCTCCGCCTCCAGCGCGTTCCGCAGGTCAAGGGCAAGTTGTACGTTGCGTTCGAGGACAGCGCCAATCCCGAACTGGTGCAGGACAGCAAGCGCCGCCTGATCGGCCAGCGCCGGAAACCACGCCAGGGACGCGTCCAGCTTCGACGCCGTCGGCGACAGGTCCATGTCCGGGCCAAGGAAGCTTTCGAGCGGCAGCCGGGCAGCCTTCCAGCCCGGCACGATGGGGTGAAGGCGGTCAATCAGCCCGGGGCGGACGTACAGGTAGCCCATGCCCCGCGACCCGAGCAGAAACTTGTGGCTGGCAGTGGCCAGGAAGTCCACGCCGTCGCGCACCACGTCCAGGGGCACGGCACCAGCCGCCTGGCACGCATCAACGAAAAACCACGCGCCAGAGCGGGCTGCAGTGCGGCCGATTGAGGCCAGATCCGCCCGGAATCCGGTGACAGGATGCACGGCGCTGACGGCGATGAGGCGGGTTCCGCCGTCGGCCGCCTGGCTGAGGGCCCCGGCCGTCACCACATCCCCCTCCGCGGCGACGGCACGCACATCGTAGCCTCGTTCCCGGAGCAGGAGCCAGGCATAGTAGTTCGACGCGAATTCATTCTCGGCCACAACGATGTTCTCGCCGCTTCGGGCGGGTGGCAGATTTGCCGCCACAATCCCGGCGGCAGTGCTGACGGCGGGGACGATGGCGATGTCTGCCGCTGTGGCCCCGATGATCGCCGCGAACATGCCGCGGGCGTCCTCGCCGGCCTGCTCTGCTTCCATCCAGTCGAACCGCCCGGTGGACCAGCGCTCGAGGGCGAGTTCGTAGGCCTCCCTGGCGGGCGTGCAGCCGACGCACATGGTGGCAGTGTTGAGGTAGATGGTGTCTTTGAGCCCGGGGAAAAGCCCGCGGATGTCACTGACGTTCAATGCGTGGATCACCGTGCCACCTCGATTCAGCTACGCCACCGGCGACGCACCGCCGGGTTCCACGAAACGCTGGGTCCGTTCGATCTCGGCAACCTTGGGATCGGTTTCATCAGCGCCATAGTCCGACCGGCGCGTCTTGTCTTCTCCCTGGGGCACCTTCAGCGCGCGGAGCACCAGGGTAAGTACGACGGCGACAAGCAGGTTGAGCACGAACGCTGACACGGCGATGTACACGGTGAAGCCGGTCCCGGGGACCGGAGCAATGGAGCCGCCGAAGTGTGCGTGCGTGACGGGATTGATGACGTTGTACGCCGAGGCGGTGCCGAAGGCTATGCCCACAACCCACCCAGCCAGCAGCGCCCATCGGTCAAACCAACGCGTGTAGAGGCCCCCGACGACGGCGGGGAACGTTTGCAGAATCCAAATGCCGCCGAGCAGCTGCATGTTGATGGCCGCGGACTGGTCCATGGCGATGACGAAAACAAGCGCACCGACCTTCACCACAAGCGAGACAATCTTGGATACCTTCGCCTCAGTTTTGGGGTCGACCTCAGGCCGGAGGAAGTCCCGGTAGATGTTTCGGGTGAACATGTTCGCCGCGGCAATGGACATGATCGCGGCGGGTACCAGCGCCCCGATGGCGATAGCTGCCAGGGCCACCCCCGCGAACCACGCGGGGAAGTGGTCCAGGAACAGCTGCGGCACCACGAGCTGGGGATTAACCGACCCGTTCAGGTCGATCGGCCTGGTGCCGGCCTTGATGGCCACAAAACCCAGCAGCGCGAGGAAGCCGAGCATGAGGGAGTACAGCGGCAGAATAGCGGCGTTGCGCCGGATCGTGTTGCGGCCCTTGGACGCGAGTACGCCGGTGATGGAGTGCGGGTACATGAACAGCGCCATGGCCGACCCGAGCGCCAGTGTCCAGTACGCCGAGTAGTTCGCGCCGGACGGGATGAACACCCCGTTGGGTTTCCCCGTTGCTTCGTTCACGGTGTCCAGCTTCGTCTTCGCCGCCCCGAAGATCGCGTCCCACCCGCCAAACTTGATCGGCAGGTAGATGACAGCGACGATCACCGCCAGATAGATGAGCAGGTCCTTGACGACGGCGATCATCGCCGGCGCCCGCAGCCCCGACGTGTAGGTGTATGCGGCCAGCACGATGAACGCCAGAATGAGCGGCAGGTCCGTCAGCAGCACGTTCTCGGAGCTGCCCAGGCCGAGCACAGTGAGGACGGCCTTGATGCCCACGAGCTGGAGGGCGATGTAAGGCATGGTTGCCACAATGCCGGTGACCGCGACGGCGAGGGACAGCCAGCGGCTCCCGTATCGGCCGCCCACGAAGTCCGCGGACGTGACGTAGCCGTGCCGGTGGGACACCGACCAGAGCCGGCTCATGATGATGAAGATGATCGGGTAGAGGACGATCGTGTAGGGGACCGCGAAGAAACCGCTGACGGCGCCCGTGGCCCACATCGCGGCAGGAACCGCAACAAACGTGTACGCGGTGTAGAGGTCGCCGCCCAGCAGGAACCACGTGATCCATGTCCCGAAGCCGCGTCCGCCCAGACCCCATTCGTCGAGGCTGTGCAGTCCCTCAGTCTCTGCCGTCCGGCGCCACCGGGCGGCCAGGAAGCCCATGACGGCGACAACCACAAAAAGCAGCACCACGATGATGAGGGCGACCCAGTTGATCTCTCGCCCGTTCATGGCCGCTCATCCCCGTCCATTTCGTCGCCGTCGAGGTCGGTAACGCCCGCGCGGGCCGCTGCCCGCCGTCGTCGGTCCTCCGTGTTCACGAGCCAGTACGCCACACCGCTCAAGGCAGCGGAAATGGGAACCCAGAGCAGCTGGTACCAGTAAAAGAACGGCAGGCCCCCCAGTGCCGGCGCATTGAAGGAGTAGGTCTGCGGCATGAGCGGGAACAGGATCGCCGCCGAAAGCAATATGCCGGCGATAACGTACCGCCCGCGCCGCGCGGGGCCGCGGGTTGCAGTGTTGCGGGTTGGCAGTCCGGCGCCCGGGGGAGCTCCTTGGACGCGGCGCTGCTTCGGGTCAGGACGATCTTGATGGGACACCCGACGACCTCCTTGTCAGCCCGTCTCCCGGACTCCGGTTCCCCGGGGCGCGGTGAGGCGGAGGTTACAAATGTTGCCCTCCAGTTCCTTTGTACGCCGGTCAGCGGCGCTCGGGAAGAGCGCCGACGGTGCCGTAACAGTCAGTAACGCGGCTGTCTTTCTTGGTCATCATCAACGCGTTCCCCGGCCTGAGCTCCTTGCGCCTGCACAGGCGCCCTGCCGCAATCCGCGTCGCCGGACCCAAGTGCGGGGTTACCCTGGGGGCTACGTTTACGGGGTTTGCAGAGAAACGAAAAAACCCCGGGAATCCATTGGATTCCCGGGGTTTTCCGTTTGTGCGCGGAGGGGGACTTGAACCCCCACCCCCTTTCGAGGACTAGCACCTCAAGCTAGCGCGTCTGCCATTCCGCCACCCGCGCAGGTGGATTCCGGAGGACTCTCTCCGCCTTTCAGCGGTTCGCTTCTCTCCGAAGCAGCGAGAAAAACTCTAACACGAACTTTCCGGAAAGATGGAATCGAGTCGACTGGGTAGGCTGATCCCGGGTGTTCCGGCAGCCAAAAGCCGCCCAAAGCCGCATGTTTCCGCCTTTCCCCGCTACAAGGAGTGATCAATGACACACGTTCGGCCAGAGGATGAAGTCGTCACCATCTGCCAGGAGCTCATCCGCATCGACTCATCCAATTACGGGGACGGCTCCGGGCCCGGCGAACGCGCAGCGGCCGAATACACCGCGGGCCTGATCACCGAGGTGGGGATGGACGTGGAAATCTTCGAATCCGAGCCAGGCCGCGCCAGCGTGGTGACCCGCATGGCCGGGGAGGACCCCTCCGCAAGCGCCCTGGTGGTCCACGGCCACCTGGACGTGGTGCCCGCCCTCCGTGAGCAGTGGTCTGTGGACCCGTTCAGCGGTGAGCTCAAGGATGGATTGATCTGGGGGCGCGGCGCGGTGGACATGAAGGACATGGATGCGATGATCCTGTCCGTGCTGCGCAACTTCGCCCGCACCGGGCGCAAGCCGAAGCGGGACATAGTCTTCGCATTCTTCGCCGACGAGGAGGCCGGTGGCGTACACGGCGCCCAGTACGCGGTGAAGCACCGGCCTGAGCTGTTCGAGCGTGCAACCGAGGCCATCTCGGAAGTGGGCGGCTTCTCGACCACCATTGGCGGCCAGCGCGCCTACCTGCTGCAGACGGCGGAAAAGGGCATCTCCTGGCTGCGGCTCGTGGCGCATGGCCGCGCCGGCCACGGCTCTCAGATCAACACCGACAATGCCATCACCCGGCTCGCCGGCGCCGTGACCCGCATCGGCGAGTACCAGTGGCCCATCGAGCTGACCGCCACCACGCGCCAGTTCCTGGACGGCGTGACGGAACTGACCGGCGTCGAATTCGATCCCGACAACCCGGAGCTGCTGCTGAAGGAGCTGGGCACGGTGGCCCGCTTCGTAGGGGCGACGCTGCAGAACACGTCCAACCCGACGCTCCTGGGCGGCGGCTACAAGCACAACGTCATCCCCGAGTCCGCCGAGGCACTGGTGGACTGCCGTACCCTCCCGGGCCAGCAGGACCAGGTTCTGGAGATCGTCCGGGAGCTGGCTGGCAGCGGCGTTGACGTCAGCTACGTGCACAACGACGTCTCCCTCGAGGTGCCGTTCGCCGGCAACCTGGTCGACTCGATGATTGATGCCCTCCACTCTGAAGACCCGGGCGCGAAGGTTCTCCCGTACACCCTGTCCGGCGGCACCGACAACAAGTCGCTCTCCAAGCTCGGCATTACCGGCTACGGCTTCGCGCCCCTGCAGCTGCCGGACGACCTGGACTTCACCGGCATGTTCCACGGTGTTGACGAGCGGGTCCCGGCGGATTCGCTGAAGTTCGGCGCCCGCGTCCTGAACACGCTGCTCACCAACTACTGAGGATTGCGGTGGAACCGGAACAGCTGCTGCCTGACAGCCTGCTCGAACGGATCCGGGGACGGGCTGCGGAGTACGACAAACAGAACCGCTTTTTCACCGAGGATCTTGAGGAACTCGCCGCCGCCGGGTACCTCAAGCTCTTCGTGCCGGAGTCCGACGGCGGGGCGGGCCTTGGCCTGGAGGCTGCGGTCCGTTGCCAGCGGCGGCTGGCGACTGCGGCCCCCGCCACCGCGCTGGCCGTCAACATGCACCTCGTCTGGACAGGGGTGGCGCGGGTCCTCGCCGAGCGCGGCGACTCCTCCCTGGACTTCGTGCTGCAGGAGGCAGCGGCTGGGGAGCTCTTCGCCTTCGGCAATTCAGAGGCCGGCAACGACTCCGTTCTTTTCGATTCGCTGACCGAGGCCAGGCCGCTGACGGACGGCGGGTACTCATTCACGGGCACCAAGATCTTCACGAGCCTCTCGCCGGCCTGGACGCGCCTGGGCATCTTCGGCAAGGACCCTGCCGCACGGGACGGCGAAGGTGAGCTGGTACACGGGTTCATCGGCCGGGACACAGCCGGCTACCGGATCCTGGAGGACTGGAACACGCTGGGCATGCGCGCCAGCCAGTCCAACACCACCATCCTGGACGGTGCAGTTGTCCCGCCGGGCCGCATCTTCCGGAAGCTGCCGGTGGGTCCCAACGCGGATCCGCTGATCTTCGCGATCTTCGCGTGCTTCGAGACCCTGCTCGCGGGTGTCTATGCGGGCATCGGGGAGCGGGCCCTGGTGCTGTCAGTGGAAGCTGCCAGGCGCAGGACATCATTCAAGAACGGCGGCCGGAGCCTGGCCCAGGATCCCGATATCCGCTGGAAGGTGGCCGAGGCCGCCCTGGCCATGGACGCCCTGTACCCCCAGCTTTCGGTGGTGGCCGGGGACGTGGACCGGCTGGCGGACCACGGCAGCCAGTGGTTTCCCAAGCTCGTTGGCGTCAAGGTCCGGGCCACGGAAACTGCGCGGACAGTGGTGGACCTTGCCATCCGGGTCTCCGGCGGCTCCAGCTACTTCCGGGGTTCGGAACTGGAGCGGCTGTACCGTGATGTCCTGGCCGGCATGTTCCACCCGTCCGACGACGAATCGGCGCACAACACCGTGGCCAACGCCTGGCTGGGCCCGCTCGAAGACTAGCCGCGCAGCAGCACAAAGCGGGCGCACACCATCGCGGTGCGCGCCCCGAGGGCCGGAGCGGCCTAGACGGTTCGCTGCACCTGCGTGACCCGGCGGCGAAGCCAGAAACGCCTGCCGCCGCCCACGTACAGCCTGCTGCGCTCGAGTTCCCACTTGCCGTACTCGGAGTGTTCCACGAGCCGGCGCCGGGCTTCGGGCAGGGAATCCTCAGGACCGACGGTCAATACGAGGTACTCGTATTGACGGGCATAGTCCCGTTCCCGCAGGACCGAGCTGGTCAGAAAATGTTCCTTCATTGCTCTCCATTTTCGTCCTTTTCCCGCTAACGTGAAGGCATGAGCATCGATCCGCGTGTCGCGCTTCAGTCTTTGACTGCCGCTTTGGAAGAGCACCTTGCAGCCGCCTCGGCCCGGCGCGGGGATGGTGACCCCTCAGTGGAGGCGGCATTCTTTGCAGTTGCCGATGCTTTCGAAGTCTATGAGGATGCCCTCTACGAGGCCTACAACGAAGTGACGCCGCTCCAGGTGTTCGATGACGAGGAAGACGAAGACGAAGACAGCGAAGTCGACGACGAGGATCTCGAAATCGTCGAAGAGTAGCCCGACGCGATTAGACCCGACGCGATTAGACCCGGCCCGATAAGATCCGGCGCGGTCGGAGCGAGGGCCCGGCTAGGCCAGGCTGCTGGAGACGTCCTCGAGGGCTCGTGCTATTTCCGCCGGCAGCGGCGTGAGCTGGGCGTCCAGGATTTCCTTGAGCTGGACCGGCGTGCGTGCGCCCACGATGGCGGTGGCCACTCCGTGCCGGGACAGCAGCCAGCTGAGCGCAACATCCAGGGAAGATCGCCCCAGGCCGCGGGCCGCCATGGCAACAGCCTCGACCACCTGCGACGCGGGCTGCTCAAGGTAGGGCTCCACGTACGTGGCCAGCCGCGTGCCCGCCGCCCTGGAATCGGCGGGCACATGACCGCGGTACTTGCCGGTAAGGACGCCGCGGCCCAGCGGCGCCCACGCCATCAGCCCCAAGCCCGCATCTTCGATGGCCGGCACCAGCTCCGCTTCGGGCTTGCGCCGCAGCAGCGAATACTCGGACTGGTTGGCCACGAGCGGGAACCCGGCGATCGCGGCGGCCTTGGCGGTCTGCCAGCCGTTGAAGTTGGAGATGCCCGCGTAGCGTGCCCTTCCGCTGCGGACGGCGAAGTCAAGGGCGGACAACGTTTCCTCGAGCGGGACGTTGGGGTCCCACGCCTGGGCGAGCCAGAGGTCAACGTAGTCGGTGCCGAGCCGCGCCAGGCTTGCGTCGAGGCCGGACAGCATCGCGTTCCGCGACGCGTCCACCCGCTGCCGCCCGTCCGACGGCGACACGCCCGCTTTGGTGCAGATGACCACTTCCGTGCGGGAGACGACGTCACCCAGCATGGCCCCGAGCATGGCTTCGGCCTGGCCGTCCGCGTAGGAGGCCGCAGTGTCCACGAGGGTTCCGCCCGCGTCCACGAAGGTGCGCAGCAGTTCCGAGGCATCCTGCTCGTCCGTTTCACGGGACCAGGACATGGTGCCCAGGGACAGGGACGAGGCGCGGAGCCCGCTGTTGCCGATGTAACGCTGCTGCATAGCAGCTAGCTTACGGGGAAACCACCCGCATCATGACGTAGGGTCTTACCGTGAACTGGATTGAAGCGGCCCTGCTGGGTCTTGTGCAGGGCCTGACCGAATTCCTCCCTATTTCATCAAGCGCCCACCTCCGGATTGTGGGCTCGTTCCTGCCGACTGAGGACCCCGGGGCGGCCTTCACGGCCATCACCCAGCTGGGCACCGAGACGGCCGTGATCGTTTACTTCTGGCGTGACATCGTGCGGATCATGAAGGCCTGGTTCGGATCGCTGTCAGGCCGCGTCTCCCGCCAGGACCCCGACGCCCGGATGGGCTGGCTGGTGATCCTTGGCAGCCTGCCCATCATCGTCCTGGGCCTGCTGTTCCAGGACCAGATCGAGTCCGTCCTGCGGAGCCTCTGGATCGTGGCCACCATGCTCATCGTCTTCGGCCTCATCCTGGCGGTTGCCGACGCCGTCGCCAAGCAGGACCGCGACCTCTCCCGGCTCACCTACAAGCACGGCATCCTGTACGGCTTCGCCCAGGCCATGGCCCTGATTCCCGGGGTTTCGCGCTCCGGCGGCACCATCACCGCGGGTCTCCTCATGGGCTACACACGCGAAGCCGCAGCCCGGTACTCATTCCTCCTCGCCATCCCTGCGGTTTTCGGCAGCGGCCTGTACCAGCTGTTCAAGGTGGTCAGCAAGGAGGGTGTGACCGGCCCGTACGGCCTGGGGGAGACGGCCCTGGCAACGGTGATCGCATTCGTTGTGGGCTACTTCATCATCGGCTGGTTCCTGAAGTTCATCTCAACGCGCAGCTACCGGCTGTTTGTCTGGTACCGCATCTTCCTGGGCCTCGCCCTGTACCTGCTGCTCGGTTTCAATGTCATCAGCGCCTAGCACTAGGCTTGGTCTGTGAAGTCCTGGATCTCCCGCCCCGTGCCTGTCCTGCCGGGGGAAATGCCCGCGCTCCGCTTGTTTGACACAACCTCAGGCCGTGCCGTGACGCTTAACGCCGATGGCGAAAAGTCGATGTATGTCTGCGGGATCACCCCGTATGACGCGACCCACATGGGTCACGCCGCCAGCTACGTCGCGTTCGACCTTCTGAACCGCGCCTGGCGCGACGGCGGCCAGCAGGTTGCGTACGTCCAGAACGTCACCGACGTCGACGACCCGCTGCTGGAGCGCGCAGAGGCTACCGGCGTCGACTGGCGCGAGCTGGCTGAGAGCCAGATCGAGCTTTTCCGCACTGACATGGAAGCCCTCAACGTCATTGCCCCCGACCATTACGTGGGCGCCGTCGAAGCCATGCCGCTGATTGTCCCTGCGATTGAGCGGCTCCTGCACCAGGGACTGGCTTACCGCGTCAGCGGCACCCCGGGCGAGCCCGACGGCGACGTCTACTACGACGTCGAGGCTGCCAGCAAACACGCCGTCGGCGTGGACGCCTGGACGCTCGGCGCAGTCTCCGGACTGCCGGAAGCCGAGATGCTGGAACTGTTTGCCGAACGGGGCGGCGACCCCGGCCGGGCAGGAAAGCGCCAGGCCCTCGACCCGCTGCTGTGGCGCGTGGCCCGCGACGGCGAGCCCAGCTGGCCCGGCGGCGAGCTGGGGGAGGGCCGCCCCGGCTGGCACATCGAGTGCACCGTCATCGCGCAGAGGTATCTCCCCGCTCCCTTCACCGTGCAGGGCGGCGGCTCGGACCTGGTCTTCCCGCACCATGAGATGGGTGCCGGGCACGCCTACTCGCTGTCCGGTGTTCCGCTCGCCGAGCATTTCGCGCACGCCGGCATGGTGGGCCTCGACGGCGAAAAGATGTCCAAGTCCAAGGGCAACCTGGTCCTCGTCTCCAAGCTGCGCGCTGCTGGCGAAGAACCCGCGGCCATCCGGCTGGCCATCCTGGCGCACCACTACCGGTCCGACTGGTCCTGGACGGCGGACGGCTTCGAAGAGGCTAAGGCACGCCTGGAACGCTGGCGCTCAGCGCTGGCCGCCGCGCCGGCCGGGACCGCCTCGGAACTGGTCGGGCAGATCCGCGAGGCGCTGGCCAACGATCTGGACGCCCCGTCAGCCCTGACCGCCGTTGACCGGTGGGCAGACGCTGCCCTTAACAGGGAAGCCCTTAACAACGCCGCCGTTAACAACACAGGCAGCGCGTCTGAAGCAGACCGGGCTTTGGTGCGCGACGCCGTCAACGCACTTCTCGGCGTCGAACTTTAATAGTCCGTTTCGACGGTTCCCTGCCAGTTAGACGTTCCGCAACGTCTGGCGGGCAGGGAACCGTCGAAACGGCGGGAGCCGCGGGCGTACTAAGCCCTAGGGCTTGTCTTTGCCCCGCCGCTTCAGGTAGCGCTCAAACTCGCGCGCTATGGATTCGCCGCTGGCCTCGGGCAGGTCAGCGGTGTCCTTCGCCTCCTCCAGTTGCCGGACGTACGCGGCAATTTCGGGATCCTCGGTGGCCAGTTCGTTGACGCCGCGCTCCCACGCCTCGGCCTCCTCGGCCAGCTCATGGGTGTCCAGCGGAACCTGGACCAGCTCCTCGATGCGGTGCAGCAGCGCCAGCTGTGCCTTGGGGGACGGCGCCTGGGCCACGTAGTGCGGCACCGCCGCCCAGAGGGAGACGGTGGGGATGCCGGCGAGCAGGGACACCTCCGACAAAACACCGACGATGCCCACGGGGCCTTCATACTGCGAGGCTTCGAGGTTGAGCCGCTCCCGCAGCGCGCCATCGTCAGTGGAGGTGCTGACCGGAATGGGGCGGCTGTGCGGCACATCCGCCAGCAGCGCTCCCACCAGGACCACGTAGTCCACGTGAAGCGCCTCAGCGTGGACCAGCAGTTCCGCAGTGTACGCGCGCCACTTATAGGACGGTTCGGTGCCCTGGATGAAAATCACATCCACGTTGGTGCCGGGGGCACTGGCCTTGTAAATGCGCGTGGACGGCCACTTGATCTTGCGTTCACCGGAGGCAGTGCGGCGGACGGTGGGCCGGGTGAACTGGAAGTCGTAGTACTCGTCGGCGTCGATCGACGCGACCTTCTTTCCGCCCCAGAGCTTATTCAGGTAACGGAGCGCATCACTGGCGGCTTCCCCCGCGTCATTCCATCCCTCGAACGCAGCCAGCATCACAGTAATGCGCTGACCTTCGGGAACAGGCTGCAGCAGCTGCTCCGTCTCAGGCGCGGTGCCCGGTTCGTTGGTGTCTCCGTCGAAGCTGTTCATCCCTTCACCCTACGTCCACAAGCATTGCTGTTGCATAGAACGAACCGCCGCAGATACCGACAAACCCCTCACCCCCGCCGTGCGGGGTAGCGGATATTCGCCGACGGCGTACGCCCGGGGTCCGCGGCGGGGCGCCGCCGGGCGGCCCGGTACAGTGGAAAGCATGGAATCTGCCGCCGCTCACCCCTCGCTCAAAGCCGTTTTATGGGACATGGACGGCACCATCGTTGACACAGAACCGTATTGGATCGAGGCCGAACACAACCTTGTTGAAGCGCACGGGGGGACGTGGTCGCACGAGCAGGCCATGCAGCTCGTGGGGCAGTCCCTGGTTCACTCGGCAGGCATCCTCCAGCGGGCCGGCGTGCGCCTGGAGAAGCGGGAAATCATTGACACCCTGATGGGCCAGGTCATCGCGAGGGTCCGGGAGAGCGTGCCGTGGCGTCCGGGGGCCCGGGAGCTGCTGGACGAACTTTTCCACGCCGGTGTGCGTTGTGCCCTTGTGACCATGTCAGAGGCACCGCTGGCCCGCGAGATTGTGGCGAGCCTTCCCCGGCCCTACTTCGAGTTCGTCGTTACCGGCGACGCCGTAACCAACGGCAAGCCGCACCCTGAGGCCTACCTGAAGGCAATGGACCTGCTGCGACAGCAGGATCCGCAGCTCACCGCTGACCACTGCATAGCCCTTGAGGACTCAGCCCCCGGTGCTGCTGCGGCCGTGGCATCTGGCGCCGTGACGGTTGCCGTTCCGCACCTGGTGCCGCTGCCTGACGACGCCCGGAGGACCACCTGGGATACGCTCGCGGACCGCTCGGTGTCCGAACTCGAGGAGCTGGTCAGGCTCCGCCTTGGTTCGCGCGAACCCGCGGCAGCTTTCGAGAACGTCAACTAAGGAGACTGGAACGTGTCTGATCCCGCGGGATCCGGTCAGCAGCCCCCGAACGTACAGCCGCCCAGCCGCCGGGAGGGCATCCCGCTCGGCAGGATCGCCGGCATTCCCATCATCCTGGCCTACTCCTGGTTCATCATCGCCGGCTTCACGGTGATCGTGTACGGACCGGTGCTGCAGCATGGCACGCCCTCACTGGGCATCGGGGCGTACTGGGTGGCCTTCGCCTACGCGCTGCTGCTCCTGCTGTCGGTGCTCGTCCATGAGCTCGCGCACGCGCTGACGGCCAAGATCTATGGCTGGCCCAGCGAGAAAATTGTGCTCAACCTTTGGGGCGGCCACACCCAGTTCGAAAGCTTCACCGCCACCCCCGGACGGTCAGTGCTCGTGGCCATGGCCGGTCCCGCCGCCAACTTTGTGCTCGCCGGGGCGGCCTGGCTGGTGATCTCCTCGGGCGGAATGTCCGGCGTGGCGGACACCCTCCTGAACATCTTCTTCTGGGCCAACCTCGTGATCGGCATCTTCAACGTGCTGCCCGGGCTGCCGCTGGACGGCGGCCGCCTGGTGGAATCCGCGGTCTGGAAGGCCACCGGAAGCCACGCCAAGGGCACCGTCGCGGCGGGCTGGGGCGGCCGCATCATCGTCATCGCCCTCGGCCTCTGGTTCGTTGTCCGTCCACTGCTCGGCGGGGACGTCCCGGACACCAGCATGCTGCTCATCACCATCCTGGTCGGCGGTTTCCTATGGATGGGCGCGTCAGCGTCAATCCAGCAGGGCCGCCTGCGCAGCCGGCTCCACCTGGTGAGCGCCGCCGCCCTGGCCGAACCCGCCGTCGGCCTTCCCGAAACCGGGAGCGTCAGCGACGTCCTGCACGTGTCGGCAGGCGGGCGGACCGCCGTCGTGCTCTGCGCCCCGGATGGCAGGCCCCACAGCGTGGTGGACCCCGCGGCCCTGGCCGCGGTTCCCGCAGCGGTCGCCGGCACCACCCCCGCCGGTGCGGTGGCCCACGCGCTCGGCGCCGGCGCCTACGTGCCGGAATGGTCCAAGGGCCAGGAACTGCTGCAATACCTGGCGCAGCTCGAAGGACACGACTACGCGGTGGTTGACCACAACGGCCGGGTCACCGGACTGCTGCGCCAGTCCACCGTGGTGACGGCCATAACAGGCAAGGCCCCCCGCTAAAACACGCGCCGGCACGGCCGGAACCGGTAGAGTTACGTGCCGGTCGTGAAATCGGCAGCGGACGCACGGCGCCCCGCCGGGCCGTCACGGTGCACGCCAAGAAAGCTTTCACAGGAGCGAGGACACAGTCATGAGCAGCGAATCTGCCGCCAACGGAACCAGCACGGGCCTTTCCTCCGGCACTGCAGCCGGGACCGCGGACCAGCCGGTCGGTGCTGCCCGGCGGCGCGGCCCCTTCCGCGAGGGCGAACGGGTCCAGCTGACGGACGAGCGCGGGCGCATGAACACCATCAGCCTCGAGGCCGGCGGAGCCTTCCACACCCACCGCGGCTTCCTCAACCACGATGAAATCATCGGCAAGGTGGACGGCTCGGTGGTGGTCAACAACGTCGGCCAGCAGTACCAGACGCTCCGCCCCCTGCTCTCCGACTTCGTCCTGTCCATGCCCCGCGGCGCTGCCGTGGTCTACCCCAAGGACGCCGGCCAGATCATCACCATGGCTGACATCTTCCCGGGAGCGCGCGTGGTGGAAGCGGGCGTGGGCTCAGGCGCACTCTCCATCTCGCTGCTGCGTGCAGTAGGGGACCAGGGCTACCTTCACTCCTTCGAACGCCGCGAGGAATTCGCGGCCATCGCCCGCGGCAACGTGGAGACGATCTTCGGCGGCCCGCACCCGGCCTGGCAGATCTCCCTCGGGGACTTCCAGGAGGAAGTGGTCCGCGCCGAAGAGCCCGGCTCCGTGGACCGCGTGGTCCTGGACATGCTGGCACCCTGGGAATGCCTCGATGCCGTGGCCACCGTCCTGGCACCTGGCGGCGTATGGATCAACTACGTCGCCACCGTCACCCAGCTCTCACGCACTGCTGAGGCCATCCGCGCCGACGGCCGCTTCACCGAACCGGACGCCTGGGAATCCATGGTTCGCGGCTGGCACCTTGAAGGACTCGCCGTGCGCCCCGACCACAGGATGGTCGCCCACACCGGATTCCTGCTGGTCACGCGGCGGCTCGCTGACGGCGTCACCGGCATCTCCGTCAAGCGGCGCCCCTCCAAGACCGAATTCGCCGAAGAGGACGTCAACGCCTGGACGCCCGGCGCTGTGGGCGAACGCCTGGTCTCGGACAAGAAGCTCCGCCGGGCCGCGCGGGACGCGATAGCCGGCACCAATGTGAAGGACGACCCGGAGATCACAAACTAGTCCGTATTTCGGATGTCGTCGGCTCTACCAGCCAACTTGGGGCTATGGTCTTAAGAGAAGCGCAGGAAGGGGCTGATGATCATGGAGACGCCAAACAATGACTCCGTGCCAACGCCGGCTGAACAGGCCGGCGCCAACGAACTGTCTGTCGCGGACCGGCAGGTCAATATCCTCAGGGACAAACTGAGGCATATCGACCGCCAACTGGCAGCTGCCACGCAGAACAACACCAAACTCGTGGCGATGCTGGAAACAGCCAAGGCCGAAATACTCCGGCTGAAGAACGCCCTGGACCAGGAGGGGCAGCCTCCGTACAGCTTCGGCACCATCCTCCAGCTGAACCCGCGGCGCCAGGCCGCCGGCAGCGGCCAGGCAGCCACCGAGGAATCGGTGGACATCTTCAACGCCGGGCGCAAAATGCGGGTTGGCATCAGCCCCCTGGTCAACATCAACCAGCTGGCCGCCGGCCAGGAGGTCCTCCTTAACGAGGCTCTCCTGGTGGTGGCCGGGCTCGGCTACGAGCGCGCGGGCGAACTCGTCACGCTCAAGGAACTGCTCGGCCCGGACCGTGCCCTGGTGCTGGGACGTGCCGATGAGGAGCGCGTCATCCGGCTCGCCGGCCCGCTCCTAAGCGAGAAGCTGCGGGTGGGCGACGCCCTCTCCATCGATTCCCGCACCGGGTACGCCCTCGAAAAGGTGCCGCGGTCCGAGGTCGAGAACCTTGTCCTGGAGGAAGTCCCGGACATTACCTACGAGGACATCGGCGGCCTGGGCCCGCAGATCGAACAGATCAGGGACGCCATCGAGCTGCCGTTCCTGCACCCGGACCTGTACCGGGAGCACGGACTCAAGGCGCCCAAGGGCATCCTGCTTTACGGCCCTCCGGGCTGCGGCAAGACCCTCATCGCCAAGGCGGTCGCAAACTCCCTGGCCGCGCGCGCCGCGGAACGCAGCGGAAACATCGACCTGAAGAGCTACTTCCTCAACATCAAGGGCCCCGAGCTCCTTGACAAGTACGTCGGCGAAACCGAACGCCACATCCGGCTGATCTTCTCCCGTGCCCGCGAAAAGGCCTCGGACGGCAGCCCCGTAGTGGTCTTCTTCGACGAGATGGACTCGCTCTTCCGCACCCGGGGCACGGGCATCTCCTCCGACGTCGAAACCACGATCGTGCCGCAGCTGCTGAGCGAGATCGACGGCGTGGAGCGGCTCGACAACGTGATTGTCATCGGCGCCTCCAACCGCGAGGACATGATCGATCCCGCCATCCTGCGCCCCGGCCGCCTGGACGTGAAGGTCAAGATCCAGCGCCCCGACGCCGAAGCCGCGGCGGACATCTTCAAGAAGTACATCACCCCGGACCTGCCGTTCCACGAGGACGACCTCGTGGAACACGACGGCGATGTCCACGAGACGGTGGACGCCATGATCCAGCGGACCGTGGAAGCCATGTACTCCACCGAGAAGTCCAACGAGTACCTTGAGGTCACCTACGCCAACGGCGACACCGAGATGCTGTACTTCAAGGACTTCAACTCCGGAGCCGTGGTCCAGAACGTCGTGGACCGGGCCAAGAAGTACGCCATCAAGGACCTCCTGACCACCCAGCAGAAGGGCCTGCGCATCGACCACCTGCTGCGGGCCGTCGTCGATGAGTTCCGCGAACACGAGGACATGCCCAACACCACCAACCCGGATGACTGGGCACGCATCTCCGGCAAGAAGGGTGAGCGCATCACGTACATCCGTACCATCGTGCAGGGCAAGGCCGGCCAGGAGCCCGGCAAGTCTATCGAGACCATGCCCAACACGGGCCAGTACCTGTGACGGCCGGCTCCGAATCAGCGCTGGGAGGTGGCCTGCCGGCCGGCGGCGCCATGCGGGTCATGGGGTCCGAAACCGAATACGGGATTCACGCGCCGGCCGCGCCGGGCGCCAATGCCACCATGATGTCCGCCCGGGTGGTCCAGGCGTACGCCCAGGTCACCCGGCTCCGGGCCGCCGGCGGCGCCGAAACCCGCTGGGACTACACGGACGAGGAACCGCTGCACGACGCCCGGGGCTGGACGCTTGAACGCGGCCAGGCCCACCCGAGCCAGCTGACGGACCAGCCGCCGGTCCTGGACGCCGAGGCCGTGGCGCTTGCCTACGGCCGGGAAGAGCTTGAGCTCGACGGCGAGGACGAGTCGGGCTCGCTGCTGATGAACATGGTGCTCGGCAACGGGGCACGGCTCTACGTGGACCACGCCCACCCCGAGTACTCGAGCCCGGAGGTCACCAACCCCGCGGCGGCGGTTGCCTGGGACGCGGCCGGGGACCTAGTAGGCCTGGCTGCGGTCCGCAGGCTCGCCAGCGACACGGAACTGCCCGCCGTCAACCTCTACAAGAACAACACCGACAACAAGTCCGTGTCCTACGGGTCGCACGAGAACTACCTCATGCCGCGGTCCGTGCCGTTCGGCGACATCGTTCGGGGGCTGACCCCGTTCTTCGTGTCGCGGCAGGTCATCTGCGGTTCGGGGCGGGTGGGCCAGGGCCAGGACAGCTCCCGGTCCGGCTACCAGATCAGCCAGCGGGCGGACTTCTTCGAGGCGGAGGTGGGACTTGAGACCACCATCCGGCGTCCCATCATCAACACCCGCGACGAGCCGCACGCGACGGCGGACAAGTACCGGCGGCTGCACGTCATCATCGGCGACGCCAACCTGAGCCAGGTGTCGAACTACCTGAAGTTCGGGACCACCGCCATGGTGCTGAGCCTGATCGAGGCGGGCCTCGCACCGCGGATCGAGGTCCACGAACCGGTGGCCGCGCTGCAGGCCATCAGCCACGACACCACCCTGGCCGCCAAGGTCAGGCTGCTGGACGGCCGCCGGGTGACGGCCCTGGATCTGCAGTGGATGTACCACGAGGCCGCCGCCAAGCTGGCACAGGACACCGGGGTAGGGGACGCCGTTGACGGCGACGGCCACACCCACGCCGTGCTGGAGCGGTGGGCCACCACCCTGACCCAGCTGGACAGCGACCGGGCCGCCGCCGCAACCTCGGTGGAGTGGCTGGCCAAGCTGTCCATCCTGGAGGGCTACCGCCAGCGCGACGGGCTCCAGTGGAATGACGCCCGGCTCGGCCTGGTGGATCTGCAGTGGGCCGACCTCCGGCCCGAAAAGGGGCTCTACTACCGGCTGCTGTCCCGGAACCGGATGCAGCGGATCGTGGACGACGCCGACATCGCCGCCGCGGTGACGGCACCGCCGTCGGACACCCGGGCGTACTTCCGCGGACGCTGCGTCAGCAGCTTCAGCAAGGACGTTGTGGGGGCCAGTTGGGACTCGGTGATCTTCGACGTGCCGGGCTACGGACGGCTGCAGCGCGTCCCCACCAGGGAGCCGCTGCGCGGCACCAAGGCACTGACCGGAGGGCTGTTTGAGAGGCACCGTGACGCCGGACCTTTCCTTGCCGAACTCCTCGGATCGGCACCGGCTCCGCCACCGGCATAATGCACCCCGCAAAGCCCCTTTGCGTGGCAATATGGGCATACAAGATGTCCTCCCGGAAATGGGGGACTGGATAAAGGAGAAGGACATGGCAGGCCAGGAGCAGCAGCAGCCGCAGCCACGCGACACCGAGGTCGAGGAAGAGGTCCCCGTACCGCCGGCGCCCGCAGATGGTCAGGCATCCGCCTCGACGCAGGGTGTTGACGATCTCCTTGACGAGATCGACGGCGTCCTGGAGTCCAACGCGGAGGAATTCGTCCGGGCATTCGTGCAAAAGGGCGGCCAGTAGACCGGCAGCGACACCACCCGCACCGGGCACGGAGGCCAGAGGTACCGGACAGCCGCTGAATTATCACGTTGAAGGAGTGCACCAGTGCAGGAGACAACAGCCAACAAGGTAGCCGCCCACGCGACGTCGTCGTTCACTGAGCATCTCCAACGCGACCGTCCGGAACTGCTTCCCCAATACGCGCCATTGGCTACGGGCATGTCCGCCGGCCAGCCGCCCGCCGTGCCCCACGCCACCACCATTGTGGCCATGACCTACGCCGGCGGCATCGTCATGGCCGGTGACCGCCGGGCCACCATGGGCAACATCATCGCCAGCCGGCACATCGAAAAAGTCTTTCCCGCCGACCAGTACTCAGTAGTCGGCATCGCCGGCACTGCAGGCATCGCGATTGACCTGACCCGCCTGTTCCAGGTGGAGCTGGAACACTACGAGAAGATCGAGGGAACCCCGCTGAGCCTGGAGGGCAAGGCGAACCGTCTCGGCGCCATGATCCGGGGCAACCTGCCGATGGCACTGCAGGGCCTGGCCGTGGTGCCGCTGTTCGCAGGCTTTGACGCTGCCGCCGGAGCGGGGCGGCTCTTCTCCTACGATGTGACCGGCGGCCGCTACGAGGAACAGGAACACCATGCCGTAGGCTCCGGGTCAATGTTCGCCCGCGGCGCACTGAAGAAGCTTTGGCGGCCCAACCTGCCCGAGGACGAAGCCATAGCCGTGGCCGTCGAATCCCTCTATGACGCAGCCGACGACGACTCCGCCACCGGCGGCCCCGACCCCGTGCGGCAGCTGTGGCCCGTGGTGTACGCCGTCAACCGGGCAGGAGCCCGGCGGGTCTCCGAACGGGAACTCGCCGCCATGGCCGGAAACATCATCGAGTCCAGGGCAGCTGCCCGGCGGGAGGCCTGATATGACACAGCAGTTCTATGTCTCTCCCGAACAGCTGATGAAGGACCGTGCGGATTTCGCACGGAAAGGCATCGCCCGCGGCCGGTCCGTGATTGTGGTCAGCTGCGAGGACGGGATCGCGCTGGTGGCGGAGAACCCGTCACCGTCGCTGCACAAGATCGGCGAAATCTACGACAAGATCGCCTTCGCCGCCGTCGGGAAGTACAACGAATTCGAGAGCCTCCGCCAGGCCGGGGTGCGCTACGCCGACGTCCGCGGCTACTCGTACGACCGCGAGGACGTCACGGCCAGGGGACTGGCAAGCGTGTACGCCCAGAGCCTGGGCGCCGTCTTCACCGCGGAGCAGAAGCCGTTCGAGGTGGAATTGGCTGTGGCCGAAGTCGGGGCCAGCCAGGACCTCGACCACCTCTACCGCCTCACGTTCGACGGCTCGATCGCGGACGAGCATAACTTCATTGTGATGGGCGGCCAGGCGGACAAGGTGTCCGGGGCGATCGAAGGCGGCTGGCAGCGCGACCTGTCGTTCGCGGCGGCGATCCGGCTCGCCGCCAGGGGACTCGTGACCGACAACGAGGCAGCCGACCTGCCCGCCAAGGCCTTGGAAGTGGCGGTGCTGGACCGCAGTTCGGAAAGCAACAGGGGGACGCGGAGGGCTTTCCGCAGATTGTCCGACCAGGACGTTGTGGAACTGCTGGCTGAGGAGAGCTGACATGGACAAGAGGATCTTCGGCATTGAAACCGAATTCGGGATTTCCTATTCGAGCCCGGACTCCCGGCCCCTCGCCCCGGAGGAAGTAGCCCGCTACCTGTTCCGCAAGGTGGTCAGCTGGGGACGGTCCTCCAACGTGTTCCTCACCAACGGGTCCCGCCTGTACCTCGACGTGGGCTCGCACCCGGAATACGCCACGGCGGAATGCGACGACCTCGCCCAGCTGATCGCCCACGACCGCGCCGGGGAGCTCATCCTCGATGACCTCGTGGACGAGGCCCAGTCCCGGCTCGCGGCCGAGGGCTTCAACGGCACGGTGTACCTGTTCAAGAACAACACCGACTCCGCCGGCAACTCCTACGGCAGCCACGAGAACTATCTCATTCCCCGCCGCGGCGAATTCACCCGGCTGGCAGAGATCCTCATTCCGTTCCTCGTTACACGCCAGCTCATCGCCGGCGCGGGCAAGATCCTGAAGACGCCGCACGGGGCTACCTACGCGTTTTCACAGCGGGCGGACCACATCTGGGAAGGCGTGTCCTCGGCCACCACCCGTTCCCGGCCCATCATCAACACCCGCGACGAGCCGCATGCCGATGCCGAGTTCTACCGCCGGCTGCATGTGATCGTCGGCGACTCGAACATGTCCGAGACCACGGCGTTACTCAAGGTGGGCACCGTAGACCTCATCCTGCGGATGATCGAGGCAGGCGTGATCATGCGGGACATGCGGATGGAGAACCCCATCCGCAGCATCCGGGAGATCTCCCATGACCTGAGCGGCCGCGCACTGGTCCGGCTCGCCAACGGCCGCCAGCTCACCGCGCTGGAGATCCAGCAGGAGTACCTGACCAAAGTCACTGCCTTCGTCGAGGAAAACGGCGCCCACAATCCGCACGTCCCGCTGATCCTGGACCTGTGGGGGCGGACGCTGCGCGCCATCGAAAGCGGCGACGCCAGCACCATCGACACCGAGATTGACTGGGCCATCAAGAAGAAGCTGATGGACAGCTACCGCAGGCGCCACGGCCTGGGCCTGGACGCCCCGCGGATCGCGCAGCTGGACCTCACCTACCACGACATCTCCCGCTCCCGCGGCCTGTACTACCTGCTCCAGTCCCGTGGCGCTGTCCGCCGCGTCACCGACGAGACCGCCATCAAGGACGCCGTGGACGCGCCGCCGCAGACCACCCGGGCCAAACTGCGGGGCGACTTCGTCCGCAAGGCGCAGGAATTGGGCCGTGACTACACGGTGGACTGGGTCCATCTCAAGCTCAACGACCGCGCCCACCAGACCATTCTGTGCAAAGACCCGTTCCGCAACGTTGACGAGCGGGTTGATGCCCTGCTGGACTCTATGGGCTGATACCCAGCTTTTCGCGTTACTCTGGAAGAGGCCGTTCTGCGGCCCTGACTGCCTTGCCGTGTGCAGCACCGCCACCGGCAGGGCATCCATCTTGCCCCGACGAAAGTTCTTACGTGCGCCGACTACTAGCAATCCTTCTTCCCGCGCTGCTTCTGCTGACCGCCTGTGGTGGCCAGGAGCCGGCAGCCCCGGAACCGACCAGCCAGTCCGCGGGTGAGACCGCCAAGCTCGACTCGCTCAAGCTGACGGACAAGGGGGACAAGAAAGCCCCGGGCGTCGAGTTCACCAAGCCCCTCGAGGTTACCGAACCCACCGTCAAGGTTGTCACCGAAGGCAGCGGCGACCGTGTGAAGGCCAACCAGATCGCCGAGATCTCGGTTCTGAGAATAAATGCCAAGGACGGCTCCACCATCGACGACGGCTTCGCCAAGGACCCACAGTCCTTCGAGCTGAGCGATGAAGTCAAAACCAGCAGTCCCATAATTTACAACGCATTCGTGGGCGCCAAGGTGGGCTCCCAGCTCGCCCTGGTCGCTCCGGGGCAAGCCGCCACCCAAGGTGCCGCCGCCCAGCCGTCCCAGCTCCTGATCATCAAGGTGCTTTCGGCCAAGGATGCACCCAAGGCCCTGGACAAGCCCGAAGGCGATCCCGTCACTCCGCCGGCAGGCCTGCCGACCGTCACCGAGAAGGACGGCATCCCGGAGATCTCGGTGAAGGGCGTTGCAGCCCCCAAGAAGCTCATTGCCCAGGACCTGATTAAGGGCAAGGGTGCCGCCGTCAAGGCGACCAACACCCTGACCGTCAACTACGTCGGCGTGGCCCTTGCCAGCGGCAAGAAGTTCGACTCCAGCTTTGACCGCAAGGAGCCGGCATCGTTCGCGCTGAACCAGGTCATCAAGGGCTGGACCCAGGGCCTGACGGGCAAGACCGTCGGATCGCGCGTCCTGCTCGTAATCCCCAAGGACCTCGCTTATGGCGACTCCGGCCAGGGTGACGCCAAGGGCGACCTCGTGTTCGTCGTCGACATCCTCGGCGCCAAGTAACAACCCCTGATTCGCACAAAAGCAGAGTTTCCACCAGCAGAAGGAGCAACCATGTCATTTGGCCAGCGCAAGCTCGACCGCGAAAAGCCGGAAATCGACTTCCCCGAAGGCCCGGTGCCCACGGAACTCGTTATCACGGACATCATTGAGGGCGACGGCCCCGAGGCCAAGGCCGGCGACACCGTGTCCACGCACTACGTCGGCGTGGCCTGGTCCACCGGCGAAGAGTTCGACGCCTCCTGGGGCCGCGGCGCACCGCTGGACTTCCGGGTCGGCGTCGGCCAGGTCATCCAGGGCTGGGACCAGGGGCTGCTCGGCATGAAGGTGGGCGGACGCCGCCGCCTGGAGATCCCCTCGGAGCTGGCCTACGGCTCACGCGGTGCCGGTGGGGCCATCGGCCCGAACGAGGCACTCATCTTCGTCGTGGACCTGGTGGGCGTCCGCTAGTCCCCACCGGCTCCCTGCCCTCGCAAGTCCGCACCGGCTCCCTGCCCTCGCAAGCTCGGGCTGGGGCCCTCGCCGGCGTGGGCCCACCACCGGCTGCCCCGGCCACTAAAACTGCGCAAGCGCGGTAACAATCGGAAGCATTTTCCGGATTGTTGCCGCGCTTTCGCGTTTTTGCCGGAACGGCTTTAGTAACGTAACGAGGGTGTCCGCCCAACGTACTGAACGCCTGCTGAACCTCCTGATCGCACTGCTGAACTCGCGGTACGGCCTGCGCCGCAGTGAGCTGCGGGAAAAGATCTACGCGGGCGGTGCGGCCAGCGACGCGGCCTTCGGCCGGATGTTCGAACGTGACAAGAACGACCTTCGCGACTTCGGTTTCGACGTCGAGACGGTCACGGACCTGGGCTGGAGTTCGGACGATCCCGGCACCACCCGGTACCGGATCGGCAAGGAATCCAACCGCCTGCCGGACGTGGAGCTGAGCCCGGACGAGTGGACAGTCCTGCTGCTGGCTTCCCAGCTCTGGGAGCAGGCGGCACTGGGCACGGCCGCGGGCAACGCACTCCGCAAGCTCCAGGCGGCGGGCGGCCTGGCCGACGTCGAACTTCCCGCCGGCGTGCAGCCGCGCATCAAGCCCGCCGGCCAGGCGTTTGAGGACCTCGTGGCCGCCATGCACGCCGAGCACGCCGTCCGCTTCCACTACCTCGCCGGCAGCACGGGCCGGGAAGAGGAACGCACCGTTGAACCGTGGGGCCTGGGCAGCCGCTTCGGCCAGTGGTACCTCGTCGGGTTCGACCGGAGCCGCGGCGCCAAACGCTTCTTCCGGCTGTCACGCTTCACGTCGGCCGTCACCATTCTGGACAGGGAGCCCTTCACGCCGCCCGCCGGCTTCAACGTCCGTGCCGAGCTGAACAGCCTGCCGGAGCTTCCGCTCAGCACCGCCGTCGTGGACGTCCGCAGCGGCAAGCTGCTGGGGCTGCGCAAGCGCGCCGCCGGGGCCGCTACGGCCGACCCTACGTCCGCCGGCTCGGATCCGGCCACGGACTCGGAAGAAGACACGGCCGCGGAGGCCGACGCCGGCTGGGACCGGCTCACCGTTCCCTACCGTGACGCCGAGGTGCTCGGGGAGGAACTCGCCTCCTACGGGCCGAACGTCAGGGTGGTGGGCCCCGCGGAGCTTTCCGCTGCCGTGCAGCGCCGCCTGGCTTCTGCCGCCGCCTTCGTTGACGCTCCGGTGCCGCGCTATTCGTTTGCGCATGCAGGGACGGGAAAGCGGACCCGGAAACGTACCTCGGAGGACCAGCTCAAGCGGATGCTGCAGCTGGTGCCGTTCCTGGTCCGCAACCAGGGCCTGCCCATCGAGGAGGTCGCCGACCGGTTCGGGGTGACCCGGCAGGAGCTGGAGGGCGATCTGCTGATCCTGATCTGTTCCGGCCTCCCGCAGGGGTACCCGGACGAGCTGCTGGACATCCAGTGGGAGGAAGGCCACGTTTTCATCAGCCAGTCCATGGAGCTGAACCGGCCGGTCCGTTTCACCGTGGACGAGGCCTGCGCCCTGCTCACGGGCCTCGAGACCCTGAACGGCCTCCCGGAACTGGCTGAGGGAAGTGCCCTGGACTCGGTGACGCTCAAGCTGATGGCTGCTGCGGGGGAGGAGGGGCTCCGTGCCGCTGCCCTGTCCGGGCCGGAGGTGGGACCTGCCAACTCGGCCAACCTCGAGGTCATCCGCGACGCGATTGAATCCGGGTCCCAGCTGCACCTCGTCTACCTTTCCGCGCAGAAGGACACCTATTCGGAGCGGGACGTGGATCCGCTCCGCCTCTATTCCATGGACAACACGTGGTACTTCGAGGCCTACTGCCATTCGGCGGCCGGGCTCCGGAATTTCCGGCTGGACCGGATCGAGGACCTCACCCCGACCGGCAAGCCGGTCTCGTCCGCAATAAAGCCCGACGGCGGGTTCCCGGCAAAGCTGTTCACCGCCAACGACGACGACACTCTGGTCACCGTCCAGCTCACCGCCCGCGGTGCCGGGCTCGCGGACGACTACTATGCCGAGCGGACGGCACCGCTGCCCGACGGCGGCCTGGTGGCGGATATCCGGTTCGGCAATACGGCATGGCTGCCCATGTTTGTTGCCCAGCACGGCGGAACGGCACGGATCCTGGAACCTGAGGGGCTGGCCCGTGCCTCGCGGGACTGGATCGAGGCGGCCCTGGCGCTGTACAACGGCTAGCCAATACGCCAGCTAGACTACTCAGCATGCCTTGGTGGTCCTGGATCCTTATTTGGGTGGCACTTGTGTCGCTGTCCCTGTTGTTCTTCGTGCTCATGGGTGTCCGCCTGTTCCGCCAGTTCATGGCGACGGTCAAGGAGCTCGGTGAAGCGGGGGACAAGCTCACCAGCCTTCCGGTTTCCGCTGCAGCGTTCGCAGGCGCCCATGAGGCGGCGACTCATTCCGCCGTCGTCGGGGTTGCACCGGGAACGGCCCCTTTTGCCTCGCCGCACCAGATGCGCCATGATTACCACGCATCCAAAGAGGCCCGCAGGGAGGCCCGGCGTCAGCGCCGGGTCCGCCGGAAGGCCGAACGGGGCCAGCCCCAGTCGCTGCGCGACATCGAATTCAGATAAACGTAGGATGTTACTAAACGAAAGGAACACCCACCATGAGGCTTGAAGGCTGGCATCTCATCATCATCATCGTCCTGGCTTTGGTGCTCTTCGCTGCACCGAAGCTCCCCGGCATGGCCCGGAGCCTCGGCCAGTCGATGCGCATTTTCAAGTCGGAGGTCCGCGAGATGAAGAAGGACGGCGCCCCGGAAGCCAAGGACGGCTCCGATCCTGTTGAAGGCACCGTCGTCAACCACCCGCGTTCCGCCACGACGGAAAACCGTCCTGCCGACGGAAACGACGTTCCGCCCCCCAACCGCGCCTAAGATTACGTGGCACTAACCATGAGTCGTCGCTCCAATCCTGAGGGACGGATGGCTCTGCTGGACCATCTGCGCGAACTCAGGAACAGGCTGTTCAAGTCCGCTATTGCCGTTGTGCTCGCCACCGTTGCGGGTTTCATGGTCTACCAGCCCATGCTCACTGCCCTGATCAAGCCGATCCGGGACCTGAACAACAATGCGGGCCGCCAGGCGTCCCTCAACTTCGACGGCGTGGCGAGCTCGTTCGACCTCATGATCCAGGTGTCCGTCTTCCTGGGCGTCATCCTGGCCAGTCCGGTGTGGCTGTACCAGCTCTGGGCCTTCATCGTGCCAGGCCTGCACAAGAAGGAGCGCCGGCTGGCATTGTCCTTCGTGGCGGCCGCCGTACCGCTCTTTGTCGGCGGCGTCACGATGGCCTGGCTCGTCCTGCCCAACGCCGTCCGGGTCCTCACAGAATTCACCCCGTCCGGCGGGTCCAACTTCATCAGCGCCCAGGTCTACCTGTCCTTTGTCTTGCGGCTGCTGCTGGCCTTCGGCATCGCCTTCCTGCTCCCGGTGGTCCTGGTCGGGCTGAACCTCGCCGGGCTCCTGCGGGGGGACCAGCTCCTCAAGAGCTGGCGCGTCACGGTGTTCCTCGTCTGCCTGTTTGCCGCCATGGCGGCCCCCGGCGCTGACGCCATGAGCATGTTCTACCTCGCCACTCCCATGCTGGTGCTCTTCTTTGCGGCCATCGGCCTGTGCGTGCTGAACGACCGCCGCCGTGCGCGCCGGGCAGAGAAGCGGGCCGCTGAGACCGAGGCCACAGCCGATATCGCGACTCCGGGCAGTGAGCTGAAGAATCTCTAGCTACGCCCCCATTAGGCTTGAGGCATGTCCACCACCACTCCGTCGCCCTCCGAACGGTACCGCGCCAGCGCCGAACGGGCCGTGGAAGCAAAGACCCACCTGGGCGCATTCGCCCGCACACTGAGCTTTGAACTGGATGACTTCCAGCGCCAGGCGTGCAAATCCCTCCAGGAGGGCCGCGGGGTCCTGGTGGCCGCGCCCACCGGCGCCGGTAAGACCATCGTGGGCGAGTTCGCCGTGTACCTGGCGCTTCAGCGCGGGCTGAAGGCCTTCTACACCACGCCCATCAAGGCGCTCAGCAACCAGAAATTCACCGAGTTGACGGAGAAGTACGGCGAGCAGAACGTCGGACTCCTGACCGGCGACACCAGCATCAACGGCGACGCGCCCGTGGTGGTCATGACCACCGAGGTCCTGCGCAACATGCTCTACGCCGACTCCGACACCCTGTTCGACCTGGGTTTTGTGGTCATGGACGAGGTCCACTACCTGGCCGACCGCTTCCGCGGTGCAGTCTGGGAGGAAGTCATCATCCACCTGCCCAGCGAGGTGCAGGTCGCGTCCCTCAGCGCCACAGTCTCCAACGCAGAGGAGTTCGGCGCCTGGCTGGACACCGTGCGCGGCGACACGGATGTCATCGTCTCCGAACACCGTCCCGTCCCGCTCTGGCAGCACGTCATGGTGGGCAGGGACATCGTGGATCTGTTCGCGGGCGAGACCACCTTCGACGAAATCGCCCCGGCCGGCAACTCCGCCACGGCCTCGGCGGTGCCATCTGCGCCTTCGCCGGTGGACGCCGTCCAGCGGGGCTTCGAGGTCAACCCGGAGCTGCTGACGCTCTCCAGGTCAGAAAGCCAGCTCAATTTCCAGGGCCGCTTCGGCCACGGCGGCCGGAGCCAGCGGCGGCAGCAGCGCCAGCGCTACGGCGACAGGCCACAGCAGGAAACCCGCACCGCGGTGCGGCGGGCAAGCAGGCCGCAGGTCATTGCCAGCCTGGACCGGCAGGACCTGCTGCCCGCCATCACTTTCATCTTCTCCCGGGCCGGCTGTGACGCCGCCGTCGCCCAGTGCGTGGCGTCCGGGCTATGGCTCACCACTGAGCGGGAGCAGCACATCATCGCCCAGCGGGTGGACGAGGCGGGCCAGGACATCCCGTCCGACGACCTCGAAGTACTGGGCTTCTGGACCTGGCGC
Organism: Arthrobacter sp. NPDC056493; assembly: GCF_042795115.1. NCBI lineage: Bacteria > Bacillati > Actinomycetota > Actinomycetes > Micrococcales > Micrococcaceae > Arthrobacter > Arthrobacter sp. NPDC056493. The sequence goes on from NZ_JBHTSL010000050.1 coordinate 37,582, forward strand.
GACGGGCTCCTGCGCGGCATCGCTGCCCACCACGCCGGCATGCTTCCCACGTTCAAGGAAGTGGTTGAAAAGCTTTTTGCCGACGGCCTGGTGAAGGCGGTCTTCGCCACCGAGACGCTGGCCCTCGGCGTCAACATGCCGGCCCGTTCCGTGGTGCTGGAGAAGCTGGACAAGTTCAACGGCGAAGCCCACGTGGATATCACGGCGGGGGAGTACACCCAGCTCACCGGCAGGGCGGGCCGGCGCGGCATCGACGTCGAAGGCCATGCCGTGGTCCTGTGGCAGCCGGGCACGGATCCGGCTGCGGTGGCCGGCCTGGCCTCCCGCCGGACATATCCGCTGAATTCGAGCTTCCAGCCAACCTACAACATGAGCATCAACCTGCTCGCCCAGTTCGGCCGGCCCAGGGCCCGGGAAATCCTGGAGTCCTCCTTCGCCCAGTTCCAGGCTGACCGGTCCGTGGTGGGGCTGGCCCGGCAGGTCCGCGGCCGCGAGGAATCGCTGGCCGGCTACGCCACGTCGATGACGTGCCATCTGGGCGACTTCACCGAGTACGCCCGGCTGCGGCGGGAACTTTCCGACGCCGAGAATTTCAGTTCGCGCAGCAAGTCACGGGCCCGCAAGTCGCTCAACGAAGACTCCCTGAGCCGTCTCCTGCCGGGCGACGTTGTGGATGTCCCGGCAGGCAGGGCCCCTGGTTTTGCCGTGGTGCTGAGCTCAGACCACAGCTCCCGCGAACCCCGGCCTGCGGTCCTGACGCTGGAAAGCCAGCTGCGCCGGATAGGCGTCGACGACCTTGAGGGGCCCATTGCGCCGCTGACCCGGATCAGGATCCCCAAGTCCTTCAACGCCAAGGTCCCCAAGTCGCGGCGGGACCTGGCTTCGTCCGTCCGGAACGCACTGCGGGAGAACCGGCCGCCGGCGCGGGGAAGCAGCCGCAACAACGACTTCGGGCTGGGCTCTGCCTCGCAAAACCAGGAGAAGAAAATCGCCGACCTGCGGCGTGACCTGCGAGCCCACCCCTGCCACGGCTGCAGCGAACGCGAGGACCACGCCCGGTGGTCCGAACGCTGGTGGAAGCTCCGCAAGGAAACCGATGGTCTGGTCCGCCAGATCCAGGGCCGCACCAACACCATTGCCAAGACCTTCGACCGGGTCTGCGATGTCCTTTCGGCCTATGGCTACCTTGAATCCACGGAGGACGGGCAGCACCGCATCAGCACCGACGGCCAGCGGCTGCGCCGGATCTACGGCGAGAAGGATCTGCTGATTTCGCAGGCCCTGCGGCAAGGCGCCTTCGATGACCTGGATGCGGTGGAGGTGGCGTCGTTCGCCAGCGTGCTGGTGTACCAGGCCAAACGGGAGGACCGCGGCCTGCGGCCCCGCATGCCCAGCGTTTCGCTGGAGACCGCCGTGGATATCGTGGTCCGCGAGTGGTCGGCACTGGAGGACGTGGAGGAACAGAACAAGCTCCCGCTCACCGGCGAGCCTGAGCTGGGTCTGGTCTGGCCCATGTACAAGTGGGCCCGCGGCCGGCATCTGCAGGAGGTGCTCAGCGGTTCCGATCTTGCGGCTGGCGACTTTGTCCGCTGGGTGAAGCAGGTGATCGACCTGCTGCACCAGCTGGCCAAGATTCCCGGCCTGGACCCCCGGCTGGCCCGGCTCTGCGCCGAAGCCATCAGGCTGATCAGGCGGGGCGTCGTCGCCTACTCCACCGTGGGCTGACCGCCTGTCGTCCACGCCCCTCCGCATTGAACATGTCAGTACCCAATACCCCGTTTGAAATCTCCAAGGAGCGCCTCCATGGCCGATGCCCCCGCCCGCCCGCAGGAAGGAACCCGACCGTCAAAGGTCACGCTGTACCGCAACGGTTCCGTCTACACCGCGGCTGATCCCTTCGCCACGGCCATGCTCGTGGACGGCGACACGATCGCGTGGGTTGGCTCGGAACAGGCTGCCACCTCGATCGCCGACAGCTCCATGGACGTCATCGACCTTCGCGGCGCCCTCGTGGCCCCGGGTTTTGTTGATTCCCACGCCCACCTGACCGAGACCGGCATCGCCTTGGACTCGCTGCAGCTGGGCGGTGTCCGGTCGGCGCGCGAGCTGCTGGACGCCGTCGCGGCCTCGGGCGGAGGCGGCCCGGTGCTGGGGCACGGCTGGGATGAGTCGCTCTGGGACGATCCCACGCTCCCGGACGCCGGAGAGCTGGAGCGGGCAGCCGCCGGCCGTCCGGTATATCTTTCCCGGGTTGATGTGCATTCAGCCCTCGTATCGCCGTCACTCGTGGCCAGTGCCGGGCTGGCGGAGCTGGACGGCTACGCGCCTGGCGGCCATGTCAGGCGCCAGGCTCACACTGCTGCCCGGCAGGCCACCCGCCGGCTGCCGGCCGGAGCGCTCAAGGAATACCAGAGGCGTGCGCTGGATGAGGCTGCGGCCAACGGATATGTGGCGCTGGCCGAAATGGGCGCCCCGAAAATCAGCAGCGTCGACGACCTCCGGCTGGCCGCCGGATGGAATGACGCGGCAGGCTCCCGCCCCGCGCCGGAGGTGTTGCCGTACTGGGGGCAATTGACGCCGACGGCCGCCGATGCCGAGGCGCTGCTCGCAGAGCTAGGGGTCCGCGTCCGCGGATTTGCCGGGGACCTGAACATTGACGGATCGATCGGCTCGCGCACGGCGTCCCTGCGGGAACCCTATGCGGATGCCCCGGGGGAAACCGGCACTGCCTATCTTTCCGTAGCCGAGGCAGCCGCGCATCTGGCAGCGTGCTCCGAGCTGGGCATCCAGGGCGGATTCCACGTCATTGGCGACGCCGGCCTCGATGCGGCCCTGCAGGCCCTCGAGGAAGCGGCCGCTGAGGTGGGGGAGCAGCGGGTCCGGGCCGCCGGGCACCGCTTGGAGCACGTAGAAATGGCCGACGCCGAGGCCATCGCCCGCTTGGCGAAGTACTCAGTGACGGTCAGCGCGCAGCCTGCGTTCGACGCCGCGTGGGGCGGCCCGGGCCGGCTGTACGAGCAGCGCCTCGGTTCCCGCAGCCGGGGCATGAACCCGTTTGCCTCGTTCTATTCGGCCGGCGTGCCCATCTGTTTCGGCAGCGACAGCCCGGTGACGCCGCTCCGTCCCTGGTCCAGCGTGCGGGCGTGCCTAGAGCACCACAATATTGACCAGCGGATCTCTGCCCGCGCAGCATTCCTCGGACACACGCGGGCCGGCTGGCGCGCCGCCCGCTACGAAAACCCCATGGCGGGCCAGCTGGTACCGGGCGCACCCGCAACCTTCGCCGTCTGGGAGGTGGATGAGCTCATGGTCCAGGTGGCCGACAACAGGGTCCAGTCCTGGAGCACGGACCCCCGAGCCCGCACGCCGCTGCTGCCCGCGCTGGACACCGGCAATGATCCCCGGTGCCTGCAGACCGTGAGGAACGGGCTGGAGCTGTTCTCCGCAGATGCCCTCCGGGCCTGACCTTCAACAGGCTTAATTCGGCGACACATAGCGCCCGGCCATGCCGGGATTAAGTGCGAAAACACGCCCCTGACCTGCGACGATACGTGAACGGGCAGGTCAGGGGGCTGTTGACAGCCCCCAGCCAGTCCGTAGCATTGAGCTTCCGGGGGCGGGTCCAAAGCGCAGCAGAAAACAGTTCCTCCATCCGCTTATCGCGGCATCAGGAACTGGCCCGTGGCGCGTGGACCCGCCCGTGGCGGAGCCGGATCCCGGCCACCGCTTGCCGCCAGCCAGGCGCGAACGGAAATGTGCGGCCCCGGCACCGCCTCTGCCGCCGGGCAACACAGCCCGACCCGGCACTGGGGTCCGCGCCGCCTGCTGCGCGGAGAGGAAGCTGCGCGGACGCAAGCGCTCCGCGGGCCCCGTATAATAGGGAGTTGCGCTTTGCGAGCCGGCGTTCTCGTCAGGCTCCCGCGTGCTGACCGCTCCCATCCAGGAAAGGCCTCCCTGTGCGTGTCCTCACCATCATCCCCACATACAACGAGCTGGAGTCGCTTCCCAAGACTCTGGGACGCCTCCGCGCCGCCGTGCCGGCTTCAGACGTCCTCGTTGTGGACGACAACAGCCCTGACGGCACCGGGCAGCTGGCGGACAGCATTGCTGCCGGGGACAGCCAGGTCCACGTCCTGCACCGGAAGGGCAAGGAAGGCCTGGGTGCCGCCTACATCGCGGGCTTCAGGTGGGGCCTGGACGCGGGCTACGACGTCCTGGTGGAAATGGACGCCGACGGATCGCACCAGCCCGAGCAGCTGCCCTCCCTCCTGGAGGCCGTGGACCAGGGCGCAGACCTCGCCATGGGTTCCCGCTGGGTGAAGGGCGGAAGCGTCGTGAACTGGCCACTGTACCGGCAGGCGATTTCCCGGACCGGAAGCACGTACGCGCGCATCATGCTCGGCCTCAAGATCAAGGACGTGACCGGCGGTTATCGCGCGTTCCGGCGGACGACGCTGGAGAAGCTGAACCTGGACCAGGTCGATTCCGTGGGTTACGGCTTCCAGGTGGACCTTGCATGGCGCGTCGCGAAGATGGGGCTGAACATCGTGGAGCGGCCCATCACCTTCGTGGAGCGCGAACTAGGGGCTTCCAAGATGAGCGGCAACATCGTGGTGGAGGCCATGATTAACGTGACGAAGTGGGGCCTCACCGCCCGCTGGAAGAAGCTGACCGGCAGGAGCTCCCGCGTCTAGCGGGACATAAAGCCGAAAACACGAAAGGCCGGTTCCGCTGCATCCATGGATGCAGCGGAAC